>JAJYZE010000007.1 GCA_021800195.1 Acidobacteriota bacterium | reverse complement strand
AAGCGTGGAAAAACAAACTACCTCGGCGGAGATCTGCCGCCCCACTCCTTCAAACTGTTCCAGCCAGGCCCGGATCTTCTCCGTGCGGTAGCGCGCCAGGAACTCCAGGGTCAGCGCGCCAACGCGGCCGGTAATCTCTTCCAGCAGAGCCTTCAGGCGCAGGGCCTTCTGCTCCGGAAAGGCGACGGCGGCGATGCCCCGCTCGATCTCGGCGATCGAAGCGTCGCGGACCGGCTCCCAGTTGCCGGCCCCGGCGCGGAAGGCGCGTTCCAGCTCGCGCATCGCCTGCTGCGCTGCTGCGGCCTGCGTGCGCGAGGCGAGCAGGGATGCAATGAGCTGTGTGAGCGGGTCCCGGACCGCCCACGGCCTGCGGTCGCCGTAGTGGCCTAGCAACAGGCGGTGGACGCGCGGGAGCCGGTCGGCCTGTTCTGGAGTCAGCCGGCTTTGCTCGGTTTCCCCGTCTTTCGGGCTGTCTCGTGGTTGGTCCGTCATGCCTGTGGGTGCGGCCGCAGTGGCCGTGTCACCTTCGCACAGTATCACAGTAGCCGCCGCTATTCCGAGGTGAGTGTGTGAATCAGGCAGTGGAGGTGCTGGAGGATCTTTTGCGGCAGCCGGGCAAAAACGCCCCCAACTCCGGCCGAGATGCCTGTTGCGCCGCCTCGGCGGCCCTGCCTATCGTTGCCTCAATTGCCGCTCTGCGCGCAGCCAGTCCTGCTCAGCCGTTCCGTCTCTGCAGCCTCCGTCTACCCAAATTTGATGCGCCAGCTTTGCAATCTCTTCTGAGGGGGGATCTGAGGGGGGGCGGAGCCTTGTCAGCCACCTTCTTGACCAGCAAAGTTGCCGCGTCTGCCAGATCGATCATGACGCCATCCGTCTCTATCTGTTTGTATTCACCGCCCCGATCTTTCTTGAACCAAACATCAATCAAATAGATTGGCTTGTGCGGTTCGTCGTCTTTCACGATCGCGAACTGACTCAATTGGCCGGAGTAGAAACCGAGACCGTCCTTCAACTCGACTTCGACAAAGACGGATAGCGCTTCACGGTGATCCTGTTCGGGGTTGAGAACCTCGTAAATGATAGGCCGCTCTCCCAGCAACCCGGTGATGCCAAACCATCGCTGCAGCCAGGTGGCGTTGGCAAAAATTCTTTGAGTGATCGGACTGTTCGAACGCATCACGCCATAGACGAATCCCAACCAATGACTAAAGAAGAAGGAGACAAACACATAGCCGGAGGCGACTAAGAATGCTTCGACAATGTGTTGAGAGCACCATCCACCTGCAATCAGCCAATCAATTTTCGGGAAGAAGCAACGATAATTACCCCTAAGCAGCCAGCCAGCGAGCGAGAGAATCAAGGCTGCCAGGAACGCCAGGAGCCCATGCGTGGAGACCCCTAACGCAATGCGCTCGGCAAGTTCGGCGCTCGCCCCCTGGGGCGCAAACGACTGTGGGACAAGCTGGTTGCGTGTCCGTTGCGCGAAGAGGCCCGGGACTACGGCCACGATAAAGATGAATATGGTCGAAAGGTCAAGCCTGAACCGTCATCCCTTCTCACCGTTTGCTCTCGCTACTTGCGGTCTGCCTGAGCGCCTGACGAGGCAGCGGAGTTGCCCGACGGATTGAACCCAGAACTTCCCTCATGTTGCCGAGTAACGAAAGGATTCCTGGCTCCCGGCACAGTCCTGACCGAGTTGAGGGTTTTGGCCAAGCCGCCGTTCTGAACCGGCTTGCAAACCGAGTCGTGTGCCGTTGCATGATTTTTTTGCTGAGGCTCCGCCATTGCCACCTCCGATTTCACTCCGTTCTATCCTACGTGACGGAAGGCGGAGCGCGCCGCAGTTGGGCGCCATCCTGCCGATTCTCGAGGCGCGCAGGCGTTTCGCCTGCGCGAGCGAAGATGCTTTGAGATGCGCAGCAATGGAAGTTCAGCACGCAGAGCTTGGCTCGGCCAGGGTATGGAGATCAGAAGCCCCTTGGGCTTGCCGGAGGTAAGATCCTCGCCCAGCGCGGGGCATCGCGGCTCGGTTGCCTTTCTACACGCTCTCCTGTCTACTGTGGAGGAGGGGCGGGTTCCGCCTCTTCCCATGGCCGGCAGAGCCTCCGTCGGGGTGGTTAGCTGCGGCTTAGCGGCAGTGCCTGCTCGGCGCAGCAACCGTGGTTTTGCTCTCCGTGCGGTCTGTCTTGCCGAAAGGGAGCGCGTAGCGGATGAACGCCGATCTCGAACATCTCATCATCGTCCAGGCTCAGGATCTGGAACTTCGCCGTCTGCGCCAGCAGCTCTCCGAGGGCCCCTTGCAGGTGAAAGCCGCTGAAGCGGCCTGCGCCCATGCTGAGGCTGCACTGAAGGCTGCCAAAGACTCCCTGGCCAGGGAGGAGACCTTGCGCCGCTCCCAGGAGCTTGAAGTCAAGGAGCGTCAAACCAAAGCAGCGCGCCTGCGCAAGCAGATGGAGACGGCTACCTCGGCCTCCCAGATTGCCGCCCTAGAGCATGAGATCGCATTCCTGGACCAGTCCATCGCCAAACTCGAAGATGAGGAGTTAGCCTCGCTGGAGCGCACGGAGGGCTTCGAGCTTGCCCTTGGCAGGGCCACGCTGACCCTGGAGGCCGAGACAACCACCCTTGCCTCCATCCGGGTCCGCGCCGCCGATCTTGCCACTCGCAACACCGCGGCCATCGCCTCCATCGAGGGGGAGCGCGCCGCCACCCGCGCCCTGCTGGCAGCCTCGCCTACTGGCGAGGCCAGCCTTTCAGCCTACGACCGCATTGCCAAGGCCAAGGGAACAGGCGTCTCCGAAGCCGTCGACCACAAGTGCTCCGCCTGCCAGATGATGGTGCGTCCGCAGCGTTGGAACGACCTTACGGACCGCGATCCCAACAGCGAGCACGCCAATACCATCTTCACCTGCGAGACCTGTGGCCGCATGCTCTACTACGACCCCCGCCGCGATGCTCCCGTTCGCTGGACCCCCGGCGAGAGGCTCTCCTCCGCCTCCAACCCCTGAAGCCGGATCGGCCGCGCCGCTGGGTTGCACTGCGACTCGCACGGCTCTTGCCCCTCCGCCGTCTCTTCCTCCACGGAGTCTTTTTGAGCACCATGCCTGATCCGCACGCCTCCGCTCGTCAGATCATCGCCATCGACATGGATGAGGTCATCGCCGACTCTCTCGGCGAGCATCTGCGCCGTTACAACCGGGACTACTCCTCGCCATCGCAGCCCCCCATCACCCGGGAGCAACTGCGCGGCCGCCGGCTGTGGCAGCTTGCGCCTGCCGAGCACCACCCCATTCTGGACCGCTACTTTCGCGATGAGGACTTCTTCCGGGTGCTGCCGGTCATGGACGATGCGCAGCGCGTGATCCAGCGGTTGCAGAGCCGCTACGAGGTCTTCATCGCTTCAGCCGCCATGGAGGTGCCTATCAGCTTTGCCGCCAAGTTCGCCTGGCTGGCCGAGCACTTTCCCTTCATTCCTCCCTCTCACATCGTCTTTTGCGGTGACAAGTCGATCCTGCGCGCCGACTTCCTCATCGACGACAACCCCCGCCAGCTCAGCTCCTTTCACGGTGAAGGGATCATCTACACCTGTCCCGCCAATATCCGCGTCACGGGTTACCGCCGGGTGGACAACTGGCAGCAGGTGGAGACCATGTTTCTGGACCCTGAGTCCTGAAGCCGGCCGCGCGCCAAATCCAGCGCGGTCAGATCCGGTCCAGCAAAGATGCTAGGCTCAATTGCATGGACCCCTTGCGCCACGGCCGCCGGAGCGGTACGGGAGAGCTCTGTTCTGTGGCTCTCTGCGCGGCTCTTGCGCTAGCCGGCTGCGCCAGCCCCGGCCCTCCACGCGCGCCTTCGCTGCGTCTGCCGCAGCCGGTCAGCGACCTCACCGTGGAGCGCGTCGGAGACACGGTCCAACTGCACTTTACCGCGCCCTCGCAGTCTACGGACAAGATGGCCCTGCACGGCTCGATTCCTGGCGAGTTCTGCCGCCAGCTCCCGCAGCAAAAAAGTTGCATTGCTGTGCCCTCTTCTAAAGTCTTCATCCGGGCCGGCAGCTCTGAAGACCAAGGCCCGTCTGAGGGAACTCACGCTCAGGGAACTCACGGTTCAACCTCTTCCAAAAGCCAGATCACCTGGATCGACAGGCTGCCCCCCAAGCTGACCTCCGGGCCTGTCGAGCTGCTCACCTACCGGGTTCAGTTCTTCAGTCCGGCTCAACGCTCCGCCGGGCTCTCCAATCCTGCCTATACGGCTACCGGTCCGGCCCCGGCCCCGGTCACCGGCCTGCGCGCCCAAGGCACCCGTTTAGGCATCCTGCTGCGCTGGAACCCGGCGCCGTCCTCCGAAGCAGCTCCCGCAAGCGGCAGCGTCCAAGTGGTTCTGCGGCGGGAGGATCTATCCCCGGTGAAACCGCATCGACCGGCTCCAGCGAAGCCCAACGGCCAAGCCCCGGTGAAGTCGAACTCTCAGCCCAAAGCCCAGCCCAAAGCGGCTGCCCAGCCGGCTGCGTCCGGCAAGCCCGCCCGGCCAAATGTGGCCTGGCTCCGGGCGAACGCGCCGGAGGCGAGCAGCGGACAGGCCGGGAGTGACAACTCCCAGCAGACCCTGGACACCTCGATCCAGCCCGGCAGCACCTATCGCTACACCGCGGAGCGCCGCCTGACCCTGCATCTGCCCGCAACCGGAAGCGGAGAGAAAAGCAGCCCGGCCGAAACGGCATCCCTTGCCGCGGTGACGATTCGGCTTCGCAGCGTGCCCTCGACGCCGGTGGTGTTTACCCTGCTGCCGATCTTTCCGCCGCCGCCGCCCACCGGCTTGACTGCGGCGGCCTACTTCAACCCCACGCCCTCGGGCACGCCATCGGGCTTCGCGGTGGATCTCATCTGGCAGCCCATCGACGCGACGGGTCTGATGACACCCCTGGCCGGCTACAACGTCTACCGCCAGAGGCTGGATGCCGGCCTGCACCCCTTGGGCACCCTCCGGCGGCTCAACACCGCTCCGCTGCCCACCCCAGCTTTCCACGACGCCACGGCCGACCCCGCTCTGCCTTATCGCTACGCTGTGACTGCCATCGACATCCAAGGGAATGAGAGCTCCTCGGTTACTACGCTGCTGCAACCCACCCGGCGCTGAATCAACAGGGCTGTTCCCGTGCTCGGCACAACCCGATGCCTCGGCCTCGAGAGCGAGAAAGGAACCCTCGGGGCCGAGTCTTCTCCGCCCTTCGGCAAGGGCCTACGCAAGACGATCGGATCTGGAGACGATCGGATCTGGAGAGCGGGAGGCGCGCCTGAACATCGGGCTCACAGAGCGTTATAGATCTCTCCCAAAGGAGTGAGGTTGCCCTCGGCGTCGAAGAGCAGGGAGGTGGTCAATGCGTGAGAGCCAGCAGCTTTCTCCTTGCTGTCGCCGGCGACCGGAAACCACGCGTAACCCCTCACCCAAGGAAGCTTGTCCATCTCGCTACAGACCGTCTTCATGAACTCGGCGGTCTGGCGGACGGTGTAGCGGTTGACGCCTCCGTGTTTGGCCTGCCAGTCCGCAACCGCGAACTCGGTGACCCAGACGGGGCGCTCATACGTCTGATGGAAGGTGTGCAGGCTGCGCAGGAAGCCCTCTGGATTTGGGCCAGGGTAACTGTGGAAGGCAATGGAGTCGATGCGCAGCTTGCGCTGGCGCACGCCGTTCATGAACTCCTGCATCCAGGGGCCGTGCGCGTTGGCGGGGGCAGGGCTGACGAGCTCGGTGGCGATGCCTTCAAACTGTGCCCATGCATCCAGCGCCACCTTGACAGGAATATTGGACTGGTCACGATGATCGGGCTCATTGAAGCCCAGGAGGATGGATGGGTGCTGCGCACGCAGGTTGTCCAGGACGGCCGGAGTCTTCTCGGGGTTCCACCCCCAGACCATGGGGAGGAAGCGCATGGAAGGATGGGTGGGCGGCATGCCTTTGGTGGCTGGGTTGATGCCCCAGTCGTAGTACCATGCGGTCTCGAGACCGGAGTTGAGCGGCGCTGCTCCGCCGAGGCCCTTTTTGGGATTCAAGGGGCGGGTGGCGCCTGCGGATGCCTGCGAAGCTGCGGCGGTAGCCAGAAGGGCGGAAGCGCCACGAAGGAAGGATCGACGAGAGAACGGCATGAAGGATACCTCGAAGGATGGCTGGCGGACGAGCCGGGCTCGTGCACCGCGTGGTGTAAAGCATTACACCCAGAATCTCCCCAGTATATAGACATGGCGGGCGCCGGCGTTGTCCAAGGATCCGCTCACTTCGCACTTCTCGGAAGAGGCGAAAAAGAGCCGGAAGGCCACAGCCGAAGTTCTGATAGCAGTTCGGCCGCATGCCGGGCGAGCTGCTGCCGACCTGCAGGGTTGTGGGTCGAGCGCGGATCGACGGGCTTGCTCCGTTGGCGCTAACCGAATCTGTGCCGGTGAGGTCTGCCATGAACGGCGGGCTGCCGGCGCTGCTTGGGCCAGCTGGCTTGTGCCGCATCGGGTTGTATGCTCAGAGCATGGCAGCCGGAGATCCGGAGAGGAGCATTGCGGTGTTCTGTGCCTCAGCGCCGGGCGCGCGGCAGGAGTACGCCGACGCGGCTGAGGCGCTGGGACGGAGTTTGGCTGAGCGCGGAGTGGGCCTGATCTACGGTGGCGGAAAGACCGGCCTGATGGGCGCCCTCGCCGCCGGTGCCCTTGCCGCCGGCGGTCACGTGGTGGGCGTGATTCCCCAGGTGCTGGTCGATCTGGAGGTGGCTCACGAGGGCGTCAGCGAACTGCACATCACCAACACCATGCACGCCCGAAAAGCTCTGATGGCGGAGAGGGCGGATGCATTCATTATCCTGCCGGGCGGGTTTGGAACCTTCGAGGAGATGTTCGAGGCGCTGGCCTGGCAGACGCTGCATCTGCACTCCAAGCCGGTGGTCCTTCTCAATGTCGCTGGCTTCTACAACGCCCTGCTCCAGTTCCTGGACCTCTGCGACAACGAAGGAATGCTGCGTGGCAACCGCGGAGTTCTCCTGGTTGCGGACAGCGCTGAGGAGGCCTTGCGTCTGGCAGGCGTGCAGTAGCCAGAGCCGGTTGCCAGCACAAGAAACTGAGGCCGGAGTCGTTTGCCTCGGCTGCGATCTCCGCGGCGGATCATCTCCCTCCCAGGGTGGTCATCCAAGCTGTTCCTGCTGCATACTTCATTCTGGAGGCAAGCGCAGGGATGAACGCGACAAACCCAGAGGTAAACGCGATTGGTTATGCGGCTGCGACCATGACTACGGTCGCCTTTTTGCCGCAGATGCTGCGAGTGATCCGTCTGCGGTCAGCGCGGGAGATATCCTTGGGAATGTTTCTGATCTTTTCGGCAGGAACGTTCTTCTGGCTGATTTATGGAGTCTTGGCGCGCTCCGCGCCGGTGATGCTGGCCAACACCGTGACCCTTGGGTTCTCCCTGGCAATCCTGGTGCTGAAGCTGCGCTTTGACCGTCAGGAGCGGGCCAAGTAGCTGGGATTGCGCCAGAGGGGAAACCAAGCACTCCCGCACGCGGCCAACTCGCGGAGTTCAACGCGAAAGAAGAGAAGCACGGAAGTTTGTAGAGGGAGGCAAAGAGGCAGACAAGATGAGCCACGAAGGAATTCGAATGATTTCGCCCGACGCCCGCCCCGCCGAGGAGTCTACGAAGCTGACCGGCGAAGCGATTGAACCTGTTCGGGTGCAAGTGGACAAGAGCGGCGGCACGGGGATGGTGATTCATTGGAAGGATGGCCACCGCAGCTCCTGGAGCTTTGCCTGGCTGCGCTCCGCCTGCCCCTGCGCCACCTGCACGGAGGAGCGAGAGAAGGCCGGGCTGGCTCCGGGGCAGACCCGGGCGAAGGCGGCGCTGCTGCCCATCTATCAGGCTCCGGTACGTCCTTTGGAGGTGTCACCGGTGGGCAACTACGCTTTGAAGTTCAAGTGGAACGACGGGCATGAGTCGGGAATCTACTCCTGGGATTATCTGCGCAACGTGGCCGACGTGGAGGCGCTGCGGCAGGGCGCCTCAGCTCAGCCGCTCCAAGCCGGGGATCTCCGGAGTGGCGGCCAGTAAACGCTGGGTGTACGCTTCGCGCGGAGCGTGACACACCTCATCCCAGGCGCCGGTCTCCACGATCCGCCCTCCCTGCATCACGGCGATGCGGTGGCAGAGATAGCGCACCAGCGGCATGGAGTGGGAGATGAAAAGATAAGTAAGGTTGTAGCGCTGCTGCAGATCGCGCAGCAGGTTGATAACCTGGGCTCCTACCGAGACGTCCAGCGCGCTCACCGGTTCGTCCAAAACCAGCAGTTCCGGGCGCAGAGCGATGGCGCGAGCGATATTGATCCGCTGCCGCTGACCGCCGGAGAACTCGTGAGGAAAGCGGCCTAGCGCGTCTGGCTCCAGCCCGACTTCGAGGAGCAGCTCCTGAAGCCGCGCAGCTAGCCCGGCGGAGGGCTGCTCGTGATGGATCAGAAAGGGTTCAGCCAGGGTCTGCCGGATCTTCATGCGCGGGTTGAGTGCGGCAAAGGGGTCCTGGAAGACGATGGCGAGCCGCCGGCGAAGGCGGCGCATCTGCCGCGCCTTCAGGTCCAACAAGCTGTAGACCTCCCCTGCCTGGCCCGCAACAGCATCGGGCCGAGAGCCGACAGCCTCCTGGCCCCGTGCGTGGAACAGAATGCGGCCGCTGGTTGGTTCCAGCAGGCGTAGCAGCAGGTGAGCCAGTGTGCTTTTGCCGGAGCCTGACTCTCCCACCAGGCCCAGCGTCTCGCCGCGCGCGATCTGGAGCGAGGCGCCTCGAATCACCCTCGCCGTACCGAAGTCTTTGACCAGATCATGCGCTTCAAGCAGGGGGTCAGCTAGCATAAGGCAGAGCGTAGGCCGTAGAGAATACAGTAAAGGAATGGGGGAACTTCAGCACGCAGCCCGAAGAACCCAGCGCCCGGCGCGCTGCTCTTACCCTATCACCGGGAGCAGCCAGGCCGAGATGGCCGTTACGGAGCGGAAGCGTCAACTCGCGAGAGGCTGATCCATTCTGGCCCTTCGTCTTGAGCGGGCAGCAAGAAGTATGGATCGAGGAGAGCATGGCGTCAGACGGCAAGGAGATCAGGACCGGGACAAAGACGGTGCATGCGGTGTGTACGCATGATTGTCCCGACTCATGCGGCGTGCTGGTGACCGTGGATGCGCTCACCGGGCGCGCCGTCAAGTTGCATGGAGATCCAGCGCATCCGGTCACGCGAGGATTCCTGTGCGGCAAGGTGGCGCGCTATCTGGATCGCGTTTACGCTCCGGATCGCCTGCTCTACCCTATGCGCCGCCGCAAAGGTGTGGCCAAAGGCCAGCTACCAGCGGCTACCGATCCAGCCCAAATCTTTGAACGCATTGGCTGGGAGGAGGCCCTGGATGAGATCGCTCTGCGCCTGCAGCGAATCGCCGATGAGTTTGGTCCGGAGAGCATCCTGCCGTACAGTTATGCGGGCACGATCGGCCAATTGGGCTATGGGTCCATGGACCGCAGGTTCTTCCATCGCCTGGGAGCCTCGCAACTGGACCGCACCATCTGCTCCTCGGCCGGCGGCGAAGCCTTGAAGCAGGTCTATGGAGTCCGGCTGGGAACGCCGCCCCAGCAGTTTGCACGCGCCGGACTGATCCTGGTTTGGGGAGGGAATGTGCATGGCAACAACATTCACCTCTGGCCTTTTGTGGAGCAGGCGCGGCGCGGCGGCGCCCGGTTGGTGGTCATTGACCCGTACAAAACACGCACGGCCGCCCTGGCCGATGAACATCTGGCCATTCATCCGGGAACCGACGTGCTGCTCGCCCTCTCCATGATGCACGTTCTGTTTCGCGACGGCTATCAAGATGCCGAGTATCTTCGCGAGTGTACGAACGGAGCCGACCAGCTGCGCCTCCACGCGCTGCGTGCGGAGTACGCTCCGCGGCATGTTTCGGCGGTCACGGGCATTCCCGCAGAATCCATCGAGCGCTTGGCGCGCGCTTATGGCGCGGCGGGGCAGGGACGGGGCGGACCGGCTGTGATCCGGCTCAACTACGGCGTGCAGCGCAGTCAGAACGGTGGAACAGCGGTACGCGCGGTATCCATGCTGCCGTTGATCACCGGAAGCTGGAAGCAGCCCGGGGGCGGTCTGCTGCTCTCCGTCAGTGGTGCGTTTCCTTTCAATTCGCAGCGCTTGCAGATGCCTGAATTGATGCAGGCCGGCCCGCTGGGACGGGCGGCGCGCACGATCAACATGTCCGCGCTGGGGCTGGCGCTCACGGAGATGGACAGCGAAGGCGGTGCGGGCCAGGAGCGCTCCGCGCCGGCGGGGCCTCCCGTCAAGGCGCTGTTTGTCTACAACAGTAACCCCGCCGCGGTTGCCCCCGACTCCGGACGTGTGCTGCGCGGTCTGCGCCGCCCGGACCTGTTCACCGTGGTGCATGAACAGTTCCTCACGGATACCACGGACTACGCCGACATGGTGCTACCGGCCACGACTTTTCTGGAGAGCAAGGATCTGATGGGAGCCTACGGGCACCTGTTTATGCAGATCTCGCAGCCGGCCATCAGCCCTCAAGGGGAGGCACGCTCGAACGTCTGGTTGTTTGGCCAACTGGGCAACCGGATGTTTCCTCACGAGCCGGCATTTGCCGATGATGAGGATCAGTTGATCGACCAGGCCCTCGGCAGCGGCCACGCCTACCTTGCCGGGATCACGCGGAGACGGTTGGAAGATGAAGGTCATGTGGCGCTGCGGCTGCCCAGAGATGCTGACGGAGAGACGCTGCCCTTCAGCACCCCGGAGTGGTTCGCCACGCCCAGCGGCCGCGCCGAACTCACTCCTGTTCCGGAGTGGGTCCCGCCCGTCGAGTCGCGCCATGGGGCGGAGGGCGGAGGAAGATTTCCTCTGGAGTTTTTAGCGCGCAAGGCGGATCACTATATGAACTCCACATTTGCCAACCTTCCGGGACACCGGCAGATGGAGCGGGAGACTGCGGGCAAGCTGGAGATGCACCCGATCGACGCCTCCGCGCGCGGCATCGTCCATGGCGATCCGGTGCGAGTGTGGAACCTTCGAGGGCAGCTCACCCTCACCGCGAGCGTCGGATCTACCGTTCCGGCGGGGGTGGTGGCCTCGTGCATGGACTGGCGGAAGCTGAGCCTGAACGGCGAGAACGGTAATGCGCTCACCAGTGAACGGCTTACCGACATTGGCCAGGGAGCAACGTTCTATTCGACGCTGGTGGAGGTAGACAAGGAACTGGGTATGAAGTGAGTCCGGCACGGATCTTGGTCCCGGGCGAAGCGCTTTTATGAGCCCTCGATCGTCGATGCGCCGCCGCTGCGCCTGGGAGCAGATTAAAATCGGGCCATGCCATCGACGCCCATCGTAGATCTGGTTGGAGTGGGGCTCAATGCCACCGACACCTTGATTCCACTGCCGCACCTTCCCCAGCGGGGGGCGAAGATGGAGTATCGGCAGGAGACGGTAATGCCCGGCGGGCAGGTGGCTACGGCGGTTGTGGCCTGCCAGAGATGGGGCATGCGCACCCGTTATGTGGGCAAGTTGGGCGACGATGATGCGGCGCGGTTGCATGCTCTGGCCTTCGCGCAGGCTGGAGTGGAGACGCGGCTGGTGACGGTGCCCAACGCCGCCAGCCCCCGATCCCTGATTCTTGTGGACGGGTCTGGAGAGCGCACTGTACTCTGTCGCCGCGATGATCGGTTGACCCTCCAGCCCCAGGATCTGCAACGGGAGTGGGTTGTGCGAGCCCGGGCTCTGCACGTGGATGGCTTTGACACCGCCGCGGCGACGCTGGCTGCAAGCTGGGCCCGGGAGGCCGGCCTTGCTGTGACCGCGGATCTGGATGAGGTCTATGCCGGGGTGGAGGGGCTGATCGAGCAGGTGGATTACCTTATTGTGAGCCGGGATCTTCCCTACCGCCTGATGCAGGAGAGCGATCTGCTACGAGCGTTGCGCAAGATGCACTCGCGCTATGGATGCAAGTTGACGGCGGCGACGCTGGGCCCGGATGGCGTGGTGGCCTGGGACGGTCTCCGGTTTTCTTTCAGCCCTGCCTTTCGCGTGCCGGTGGTAGATACAACCGGGGCAGGAGATATCTTTCACGCTGGTTTTCTTTATGGTCTGGCGCAGGGCTGGGAGCTGGACCGGCAGTTGGCCTTCGCCTGTGCCGCCGCCGCAATGAACTGCATGGCAAGCGGCGCTCGTGGCGGCATTCAACCGGTGGAAGAGATTGAAGCGCTGCTGGCTGGCTGCGAATGCTATCCCCGGCCACGAGAGTTCGCCGGGGCGTTGGCCTGACCGCCACGCAAGGCCGGGTTGAGGCCGAGGGCTGATAGGGAGCGCAGCGGCGGTGATCGGCTTCCGCAGGCAACGCCTCCAATCGGGTAAAATGCACAGCAAGAGGGAAGGATGGTGTCGGGATGAGCTCACCCAAGGAATCGTGGTTGGACCGCTGGTGGCCGCTGCTGTTGATCCTGTTTGGGATCGCGTGTGTGGTGATTTTGGATGTGTTTCATCCGATGCATTGAGCCGGGCGCCATCTTGCCCCAGTGATCACGCGGCCTGCAAGCCTTCGCTCCGCGTCCTGCCGCCGTGGCGGCCGCGTTATAGCATTTTCAGTGTTGCTGGGTATACCGGAGAGGGCGTGCAGTGGCGTTTTCATTGGGAAAAACGCCCATGGAGGTCGAGGCATCGCTTTACACCTGCACTGAAAAGGCCTTAACGCGAGCGGGTCTTGGCGGAGGGTGGTGGGGGTGGGTAGTTGGGCTTGCGCCGGCTGGGCTTGAAGATGGCTGGTTCGGAGCGGAGGTCCAGCGGGCTGAAGCTGCGATGGGTCTTGACCGCTTCCGCCAGGGCGAACTTCAGCTCTTCGACTCCCTCGCCGGTGACGGCTGAGATCTTGAAGAGCGGCAACTTTTTGCGCCGGGCAAAGGAAGTCAGCCGCTTGAGCTTTTCGGGGTTGGCGGCATCGACTTTGGTGGCCACCAGCAGGGTGGCTTTGGCCGCTAGCGTTGGGTCAAAGGCTCTCAGTTCTGCGGTGATGATGTTGTAGTCCTCCACGGGGTCGGGGCGGGGAGATCCCGAGAGGCTCGCAATGTGGGTGCGGGTCTCCTGAGTGGCTGGGGAGGAGCGGCTGGACTGGCTCTCGGCCATCTCCTGCGCAGCCGAGATCTCTCCGGCATCGGAGACGTCGATCAGATGGGCGAGGACGCTGGTCCGCTCGATGTGCCGCAGGAATCGGACGCCAAGTCCGGAGCCAAGGTGGGCCCCTTCGATCAGTCCGGGCATATCTGCAACCGTGAAGGATTGCTCATAGGGGGCGTCGCCGATGCGAACTACCCCAAGATTGGGTTCCAGCGTGGTGAAGGCGTAGTTGGCGATCTTGGGCCGGGCCGCGGAGATGCGGCTGATCAGCGTCGATTTGCCGACGTTGGGATAACCCACCAGGCCCACGTCGGCCAGCAGACGCAGTTCCAGGCGAAAGCTGCGCTCCTCGCCGGGGCGGCCCAGTTCGTGCTCTCTGGGCGCCTGATGGGTTGGGGTAGCGAAGTGCTGATTGCCGCGCCCTCCGCGGCCCCCACGGGCAATCACGATCTGCTCGTCCGGACGGGTGAAGTCATGCACCAGTTCGCCGCTGGCTTCGTCGTAGAGCAGGGTTCCCACCGGGACGTTGAGAACGGTGTGCTCGCCGGCGTGACCGCTCATGTTGGAGCCCAGACCGTGGCCCCCGCGGCCGGACTTCCACTCCGGGTTGAAGCGAAAGTGAATCAGCGTATTGTGGGTGAGCGAGGAGCGCATGAGGATGTCGCCGCCATGACCTCCATCGCCGCCGGAGGGGCCGCCGCGAGGAACGAATTTCTCGCGGCGAAAGGCCATGCAGCCATCCCCGCCTGCGCCAGCCTTTACCCGGATTCTTGCCTCATCAATGAACATCAGGAGCCTCATCCTGCAGTTTACAGAATGGCGGGAAACGAAGGCGCCGCGCCCGGCCAATCAGGTTCTGCGGGCACCTGTTGCCGAAACTCCGGTCGGAGTTCGAACCGAGGCGCGGAGCTCTCTCCGCGCAGGCTGTTTCTGGATGTTGCGCAGAGCGTCGATGGCGGTGCGCGTCAGCGCCATCTTCGTCCTGGGCGGGGCGGCCTTGGTGACGCGCTGTTTCAGGTCGACGTTGAGCAGCTCGTCCCGGTTCAGCTCCGGCGAGTAGCTGGGAAGATAGGATACGGCAATTTTTTCTTTATTTTCCGCGCGCCATTTCTTCACCTGCCTGGTAATGATGCACGCACAGATTGTCCAGGATCAGAAAGCCTCTTTTCTCGCGTCCATGCACGAGCCGCTTCATGAAGCCGATCAGGATCTTCGCATGCAGCGCGCCCGAGAAGACCTTCCAACGCATCTGGCCCTTGTTGGTCACCGTTGAAAGCACGCTCAGCTTTGAGCGATTGGCGTTGGTCACCA
The DNA here is from genome assembly GCA_021800195.1 of Acidobacteriota bacterium. Classification (GTDB taxonomy): domain Bacteria; phylum Acidobacteriota; class Terriglobia; order Terriglobales; family Acidobacteriaceae; genus Granulicella. The sequence goes on along the minus strand of JAJYZE010000007.1, from coordinate 8,467 downwards.
CCACCGGAGTCTTGCCCTTCGGCGCATAACTCCGACCACGCACATCGTCCGAGCGCAAGCCAGTCTCATGGCCCCAATGTACCTCCGCGCCCTCTGTTTTCGCGGCTTGCGCGATCTTCGGATACTCCTCGTTGACCCACCTATCGACGGCAGCAGGGCTTTGCTCGTGGGCCTTCTTGAGGGGGCGTTGCGGCGTGAAGCCCCAGCGCTTGAGATATTCTCCAACTGCGCGCACGGCCAGATGGATTGCGAAGCGTCGCGCAATCAACTCCCCCACCGCCTGTCGCGTCCATAGCGCGTAGTTCACCTTCAATTGGTCGGGAACATGGTCCCGAATCAGCCGCTGCACTTCCCGTTCCTGGTTTGGATTCAAAGCCCGTCCCGCGCCCAGCGGACGATGCCCGTGGCACACCTTCACCGCCGTCCAGCCGCCATGCCGATATGCCTTGACTGCTCCCCATACCGTCGGTTCAGCCAACTCGCACTGGTTGGCCGATACGGCAATGGTCGCGCCGCCAAGGACCATTTTGACCGCCGGCCGCCGACGCTCATTCAACGCCGCCTCAGACAATTTCCTTCCGTCGCATGAACTCATGTCATGTTAGAGGTTGAAAGAACGCATTCGTTTCATGCCGGATCCGTAATCTCGCAAAGATGGCGTCCATTTGCCGTCTCCGCAATGAAGTCCGGATCGTAATTGCTCGTCCGCATGCTGGATTTTCAGCGGGTCTTTTGGCGGCTTAAGGCGCTTCACCACGTCTGCGTCATCCTGAGCGGGTGAGTAGTGTTTTAGAAACCGCTAATTTATCGAGAGATAAATGGCATATTTTGGGCTGTGTAGGAACTGTGCAGGCGATTTCTCGATTTCTGTGCATTTCTTGAACGCGAAACATCATTCTACAGGGACGATCATAGGGTTAGAGGCTGTGTCCTAAGCCCATGCCGTGTTCGATGACCCGCGCAATCTCCGGCTGCTTTGGCGTGATGGCTTGCTCTGGCTTCATCGTCGGCACATGGGCGCTCTCGTGGGACACGTCATGCCCTAACGCTTGCGGCAGCTTCGCGCGGTCGTTGGTGTAGAGCTGCGCGTCTTCGGCTCCGCGCGAGACAGCAACATAAGCCATGCGGCTGTTGAGCAGGCCTTTCGCGGCCAGCTCGGTATCGACGTGAATCAATACGCGCTCGGCGCTCTGTCCCTGGCTGGAATGACTCGTCACCGCATAGCCGTGATCGAGATGCGCATGTTGGTGTGGGTCGAGCTGCACGTCACGGCCTCCGTCCATCTTCAAGCGCATCTGCCCATCCTGGGCGATAGCCTCCACCGTCCCTAATTCGCGGTTGGCAATCTTCAAATCATTGGCTGGCGCAGTGAACTGGATGCGGTCGCCCACGGCGAAGCTGCGCGGCTCTTCCCGATATACCGCGGCTCTTCCCGATATACAGAGACACCCTGCTGTCGGCGCGGATCATAGGTCAGCTCTGAGCCATCGGCCCGCACGACGGTTAGCAGGTTCTTGTCAGCGTCAACACTTTTGATTCGAGCGTATTCGCCGCGCTCCATGCCAGTCTCTTTTGATGCGCGGGCATAGCGCACGACATCATTGAACTCGTAGCGCGCGGCCCATGTCCGCTCCGGCCCGGTAAGGTCTTGGCGCGGGACAAGCGCCGCAATGAGATGTTCTTCTTTACTGACTACACCGCGCTCCTGCATCTCGGCACGAATCGCCAGATTGATCTCCACTCGGGAGCGATTGTCGGGGGAGACAACCAGCGTACCCTCCGGCGACTTCGCGTATTCCTTCGCTATCGCAGCGATGCGGTCGTCACGTCCTGCAATCTCATGGACGCGGCCCTGCCGCTCCAAACCCTGCACGGCCTCGCGCACCTCACCCCTTGCAAGCTGCTCGACTACTCGTTTCAGCTCCGGGCTTTTCTGCCGGACGATCTCTTCGAGTTTGACTGTCTTCATGCCCGCATCTTGAAGCTGCGCGAAGGGACGCTCGGCCTCGACCGCCTCATGCTGCCGTCGATCTCCTACCAGCAACACGCGGTCATTGGGATGCAGGCGATTCACAAACTCGTGCATCTGCTTGGTGGACGCAAGCGAGGATTCATCGAGCACATACAAGCGGCGCTCTCCGGTATCCGGCTTTTCTCCACGCGCAAGATGTTTTTGCAGCGTGGATGTTTCCATGCCCGCGTCGGCCAGCTTTTGCGCCGCGCGGGACGTAGGCGCGAAACCTTCGACCTTATACCCTTGCGCCTCCGCGCCTTCACGGATGACGGCCAGCGTCGTTGTCTTTCCCGCGCCCGCGACTCCATCCAATCCCACTATCTTTTCGCGGGAGAGAAATACCTGGTCAACGGCTTGGCGCTGCGAAGCATTCAGCTCCGGGTGGCGGTCTCCGGTCGCAATCCGAATCTGCGGGGAAACCAGCGTCGGGTCAGTTACTCCGCGCTGATTGCCTTCCTGCATCCTCGTAACGATCTCGCGTTCCATGCGAAGCATCGCGGCAGTGGCGTACTGCTGCCCTCTTCCGCCATGATCGACGGCGCAGAACTCGCCTCGCGCTGCTCGCTGCTCGAACTCCAGCCGGACATGGGCATACGTAGTCTCACCCATGCCGCGATTGAGCGCCGCTTCCAGAAGCTCGCGCCGGTCCAGCACGGCGGAACGCTCGAAGAGATGATCGCGGGCATAGGTGACGGCCTGTTGCGCGACCACTGTGCTCCGAGTGAGCGCGGGTTCGTGAACGTGACGCTGGCCGCGTTCTCGCGCCTCGGCCACAACGCGGTCGGCCTGATGTCCATACTGCGCGGCCAGCTCGCGGTGCCGCGCTAATACTTCGTCCGGCGATAGCAGCTCCTTGCTGTCCCGCGTTCGGTGTGCTGCGACTTGCGCGGCTCCCGCTCCGTCTATCCCCATCTCGCGGAGATGGTCTTTGATCTGTTCGCGGCGCGGGCTGCTGGCCTCCAGATATTCTTTCGTATAGCCCTTAATCTCCGGCTGTCCGTGTTTGCCGCGCTCAAGCTCGTAACCCAAGCCTTGCAACCGCATCGCCAGCTCGGAACGGTAAACGCTGGTGGCATAGCGTTGCGATGCGAATAGCTCCTGCGGCTGTAAGGCGCGTGTTTGGCCGTTGTCGCATTCGGTGACGTTGAAGATCACAGCATGGGTGTGGAGTTGCGGCGCGGCGTAGCCATCTACAGGCCGCGCAGTGTCATGCTCGAAGGTAGCCGCGACGAATTTGCCTGTCGTCTCCGGCGCGTGGACGTTGCCGATGCGGGCCTGTGTGTACTTCTCCAACTCACTGAGCGCCACGCGGACACTCTCCCGATGCGCCTTCCGCACACGTTCATCGCCGCCGACAAGCGCCGTCAGTGAAACAGATTTCGGCGCGGAGAACGTAGCATCCCAACCGGCGCGATGCTCCACGCTCGTTACTTCCTTGCCGAATTTACCTGCATAGGTTTTGGAAACCTGATGACGAACGAGCTGCGCTTCCGCGTGCGGATGCTGGCCTTCGGTCAATCTGGCGAAGTGCTCATTGCAAACCGGCCCATCTAAGCCCCACTGCTCGGCCAGCTTGCCTTGCCACTCGCTATGCCCCTGCTGGTCGCGGCTCCAATAGTTCTGCCGCTCCGAAGCGAACTCCCGCTCATGGTACGTTCGCACCTGTGAAGCTGACAGCGGCTTGGAGATGGTCAGCATAATGCAACTCCATCGCTGGAGAGCTTCTATGACTTTTCCGTACCCTCAGGCATCTCTACCGGCCATCGCTGCGCACCATGCAAAACGCGCAGGACACGAATGATTTTGCCCATAACCCGATAAGCCACAACATAGGGTGTGTGCTGGATAACCAGCTCTCGTGTGCCTTCGATGCGTCCGGTACGACCCATCTCAGGGAACTGGAGCAGCCATTCGACCTGTTCCTCGATCCGGTCATCTACGGTAACAGCGGTTTGCGGACTGTCGGCCTCGATGTAATCGAAGATGGCATTGCGGTCATCCATTGCAAAGATGGACCATTCCAACCTCATAGCTCACCGAGCCTTACGGCTTGCTGCGGCCCGGCGCTTCGCAAAGTGGGCTTTCACTGTGTCATGCGGGATTGCGGGGCGCGTGTCATCCAGCGCCTCCTGCACCTTCGCTCGGAACCATGCGTCATACTCAGCAGTATTCGCTGTTGGGGTAAAAGGAAGCACACCTTCGTTGGCAGTCCTCGTCAGCAAGATGCGTACTGCATCCGAGACTGTGATGCCCAACTCGTCGAGTACCGCCGCCGCGCGCTTTTTCACGGCAGAATCAATCCGCGTTTGTACCAATGCGTTCGCAGGCATGAGAAGTTCTCCTGAAACTATTGTAATGCAAGTGAATGACAAGTTCACTCAATCCCCTTCGATTCATCCCACACAGACGCCTCTTTGGGTTTGTCGATGGGCCTGTCAGTGGGCAGTGGTTCAAGAGAGATTTCAGATGGTCGCGGTCAAGCGCCTGATCCATCTTCTTCGTCAGGCGCGCGCGCACTTCCGGCTTGTCACCGTAACGGATGGCCTGTATCAACAGGTCCTTGAGGCTGGTTTCCTCGAACACCTCGCCGAGAATGTCGAAGACGCGGCCCTTTAAGGCGTCACTTTCAGTTTCCAGCTGTTGCAGGAGACGATGCTAAACTTCGCCCTCGCGCGTTTCCTTCGCAACCAGATTCCACAGGTGGCAGACCTCCGTTTGCCCGATGCGGTGGATGCGCCCGAACCGCTGTTCTAAGCGGTTCGGATTCCACGGAAGGTCGTAGTTGACCATCAGGTTAGCTTGTTGCAGATTGACGCCTTCGCCCGCCGCGTCGGTGGCGATAAGAACGCGCACGCCGGGGTCGGAGCGAAAGAGCGCCTGAATCTTCCGGCGCTCGTCGCGGTGCGTGCCGCCGTGGATGGTGACAATGGCAGCGCTGTTGCCAAGCACGCCCGCAATCCGTCCTTGCAGATAATTCAGCGTATCCCTGTGTTCTGAAAAGATGATGATCTTGCGCTGTTGCCCTGCGGCGTCGTGCATTTCGGGATTGTGCTGGAGAATCTTCGACAGCTCATCCCATTTCTTGTCCTGACCGGACACCACAAGCTCTTTTGCCTGATTTTCAAGCTCGTCGAGAATCCTGATTTCCGCCTCAAGTTCCGAAACAGTGGCGGATGCGGTCGCTTAGTCTACCAACTTCTCTTCAAGCTGTTCCTGCTCTTCGTCGTTGAGTTCATCGTCATCTTCGGGCGCGGATTCCAATGTTTCCGCGATAGCCTGACGGCCCCGGATGCCAAGTTGTTCTTCGCGCAGACGGCTTTCAAGCCGCTCCTTGCGGCGCTTGAGTGACTGATAGATGGCTTCGGGGCTGGATGCGAGACGGCGTTGCAGGGTGGTCAGCGCGAATCCAACGGACCCGCGCCTCGGCCCTTCAAGCGCGTCCGCTTTACCCATCTCCGTCTGAACATAGCGAGTCACGTTCTCATAGAGCGCGGCTTCAAGATTGGAGAGCGGATAGTTGACCGTGTATGCTTTGCGTTCGGGAAAAAGCGGCGTGCCGTCGAAGCGGAGTAATTCTTCCTTGACCATACGGCGCATGAGGTCGGACACATCAACCTTATGCACGCCGTCGCGGAACTTGCCGTAAAAGCGGTCAGAGTCCAGCAGCGAGAGGAAAAGCTGAAAGTCCTCTTCCTTACCGTTGTGCGGCGTTGCCGTCATCAATAACAGGTGGCGCGTCACCGCGCCCAACTTTTCGGCAAAGCGGAAACGCGCGGTCTTTTCCAGCTTGGAGCCGAAGTAGTGCGCGGCGAGTTTGTGGGCCTCGTCGAACACGGCAAGGTCCCATCCGGCGGCGCAGATTTTATCCTGCAAGTCCTCATTGCGCGAAAGCTGGTCGAGTCTGACGACCAGTTGATGGTGGCTCTCGAAGGGATTGCTGTTCGGCGTCGCCTGTTCGAGCAACGGCGAGTAGATGCTGAACTCCAAGCCGAACTTCTCGAACAGTTCGTCGCGCCACTGTTCCACGAGACTGCCCGGCGCGACGATCAGGATGCGGCGGGCGTCGGCCCGCATAATCAGTTCGCGGATATAAAGCCCCGCCATGATGGTCTTGCCCGCGCCAGGGTCGTCCGCAAGGACGAAGCGCAACGGCTGGCGCGGGAGCATGGATTCATAGACGGCGGTGATCTGGTGCGGCAATGGTTCCACGTTGGACGTGTGAACCGCCATCATCGGGTCGAACAGAAATGCAAAGTCGATGCGCTTGGCCTCGCACGCCAGTTGGAACGCGGCGGCATCGCCGTCGAAGGAAAAGGGCCGCTCGGCAGTGGCGCCGCTGATCTCGGACTCGTCAGCGGCGAGAAGAAGCCGTTCCTTCATTGTGCCGTCCGGCGTCCGGTAGATAACTTGCAACGCCCCTTTGCCCTGAGGAACGGTGGCAACGACACTAACGATTTGTGCGGGTTCTACGCCTGAGAGGTTAAGACCGGCCTGGATGTCTCTGAGTGTTAAGCCCGTCGCTGACTTGCCTTTCGTTCGACACTTTTCTGGATTTGCAAATTCCTTCGGCACAGGCAAGGAATGTTCATCACGCGATTTGGAGCACTAATTGCGCTCAAGCAATTCCAATGTTTGTGCTTCTATTTATGTTACACCTTCCCTGCGAACTCATTGATAAATCGGAAAATATCAAATGACTATGTGCCTGTTGCCATGCCTCGATAATCAGGCCACGACGCAACCTTCACGCACCTGGTAAAGCTGCTGCTATTGTAATGGAATCCATTACGATGTAATACTGGGGTATGGCTACTGCGACTGCAAGGAAATCGAAGGTCTACACCATCAGCTTGCCGCCGGAACTCGCGCAGAGGGCCGAGGCGCTGGCACAGCGGGACAGCCGCACCATGAGCGAGCTTTTCCGCGAAGCCTTCCGCACCTATTCCGCGCAGCAGGCGCGGCGGACGCTGGATGAGTTGGGCGAATATGCGGAAGGCCGCAATCCGAAGGGCTACACCGAAGCCGATGTGCCTCGGCTCATTAGAGAAGTGCGCGCCGAGAAGCCGCGCCGCCGCAAGGTACGGTCTAACGGGTGATCGTCGTCGTAGACACAAACGTCTGGATTTCTGCGCCTCAGTTTGCGAAACGTCGCGGCACGCCGACGCTGGCGCTCGAAAAAGCAATGAGCGAAGACGTGATTGCTACCTGCGATGAGATTGACGCGGAGATTGTGCGCGTCCTGACAGAAAAAGTCTCCTGGGAACAACGCCGCGCAATATGGGCGCTGCAAACGATTCTCGCGCGCGGCATCCGGGTAAGGATTCAAGGCACGGTAAAGGTCTGCCGTGATCCCAACGACGATATGTTCCTGGAGTGCGCCGCCCTTGCGAAAGCAGATTTGCTGATTGCGGGTGACAAGGATTTACTGACTCTCGGCATGTACAAGGGAACGCGCATTATCACTCCCTCGGAATACCTGAGAGCCGGATAAAAGCATCCGGCCACTGCTCAGAGATGAGCATGGCCGTAGACCGCCGGAGCGATATTCACTGCGACGGCTACGGGGATGCCGCTGACAGCGGCATCCCGGAGTTGACAGCAGTGTAATCGATCGATTACACTTGACCTATGTTCTCGATTCGTCCTTTGCCCGAATTCACCGCATGGCTCGACGGGTTGAAGGATGAGATGGTACGCGGCGTGATCGTCGCCAGAATCAAACGGTTGGAACGCGGTTTGATGGGAGACGTTCAGCCGGTAGGTGAGGGCGTTTCGGAGCTACGCATCCATATGGGCGCGGGATGGCGTCTGTACTTCACCCAACGCGGGATGCAGATTATTGTGCTGCTAGTCGGCGGCTCGAAACAAACGCAGAAAAAGGACATCGAACGGGCCAAGACATTGGCTGCGTTACTGGACTGGGCGGAGGAAACATTTATGAGTAAACGCATCAAGGTTGCCGACCTGCCGGAGTTCGATGCGGCACACTATCTCGACAGTGAGACTGCCATCGCTGCTTATCTGACCGACATTCTGGAGGCCAACGATGCAGCTTTGCTGGCATCGGCGCTGGGGGATATTGCCCGCGCCCGTGGCATGACCGAGATCGCCAAGACAGCGGGGATCACGCGGGAAGCCCTGTACAAAGCCCTGCGTCCCGATAGCACCCCGCGATTCGATACCGTGAGCCGCGTTTGCGCCGCGCTCGGTGTGCGACTGGTGGCTCAGCCTGTCCATCCCGCCTCCGATGGAGTGAGGCTTTGACAATTCTGAAAATGCACTGGGTCAGCCTCGGCGAGAGCATCTTTACAGTCTTCTAGAGCATCCTGCATAATGCTGTAGACTACAGATGGCGACTCTTCCGCGAGGCAAAGCGTATGGCTAAAGCCTACGAGGGGGAGTAGCGCCGCAATTTTCTTTCGGCTTATGAGCAGGGATACGGCACGCTGGAGG
>JAJYZE010000235.1 GCA_021800195.1 Acidobacteriota bacterium | reverse complement strand
ACGCAAGGATGGCGGAGGCGAAGCCTCCATCATCCACAAATAATCCATACCCTTCTTTGCAGATGGTCTTTATCCATCTCATGACGAAATCCTCAGCGACTTCCCATCGCGGGCAAGCGGGGTTTTTCCCTGCAAAGTGCGACAGAAAAAAGAGCAACCAAGAAATATCCGGCGACAAGTCCCACAAGAGCCCCATCGGCTCCGGGCCAGTAAAGTCCTGCCCCTTCGCCGGTCCAGAATGTTCCGAAGGCGGAGAGTAGAACCCCGACCGCAAACTTCAGAGTATTCTCAGGCACGGCGGCGAGTGGACGATGGAGGACGAGCCCCAGCAGTGTGACAAGAGCCAAGGCGGCAAGAGCCCCCAGGCTCGCGGCAGGCAGCAGGCCTGGCCCGCCGGCGCTGACGGCAACCACAATGAACACAATTTCAATGCCTTCGAGCATGGTGATTTGAAATGCGCCGGCGAATGCGACACGATCCCAGCGGCGCTGATCGTCCAGGCGCCTCAGGGATGCCGTGCTGCGAGTAAAGACGGCCTGCTCATCGTGGAGGGGAATTTGTCCCGCGGCTCGTAGAACAGCCTTGCGGAGCCAGCGCAGGCCGAAGAGCAGAAGCAATACGCCCACAGCGAATTGAAGTAAGTGAAGAGGAAGATGCGTGAGGGTCCGGCCAAGAACAACAACCATCGCCAGGAGCAGGGCAACCGCAGTGGATGCGCCGCTGAGCGCTCCACTCCAGCCGCGCACGCTGCCAACAGCCAGAACGACCGTCAAGGCTTCCACGCACTCGACAAGAGATGCCAGGAAACTTGCAAGAAAGGAAGGACCGGCATGGGCCCAGTGGATCACCATAAAGGGAGGTTAGCAGAGTCTGAAGGCCGGCAGCCTCGGCGCACTCGCGGAGATTTCCCAGCAGATACAGTTCTCGTGACGTTGCCCTGGTTCCCGGATTCGAGTATGCATGCACCATGCTCCTCTGGTCGCGCATTCGCCATCTGCGGTGATGGCGGGTGGATGATCCCAGGCGGGAAGGCGGGGAGATTCACCGTCGGACAAGTGGTCAAAGCCGCTTCAGGTGCTCGAACGCTGGGCTTGGGCACAGAGTCCCGCAAGGTTGTCACGCCGCGTGACGCCGCGTGGGAGCACGTTGACAACAGAGTTGGCGCTCAGTATACATAGAAAGGCCTGCGAGTTCGAGGCAGAAATGGTTTTCTAAATGGATGTGAAGGTGCGCGGCGTCCGATCAATTCTGGCGAGTCTGTCTCTGTTCTGTATCTGGAGTTTCCAACTCGGGGCGCAGTCGGCGGTCCCGGCCGCAGCGGCTGCGCCGCATGCGCCGGTACGGTTTCACGAGCCCGCGCCGCTGCAATTCGACGATCATACCGGCTTCGAGCAGATCTTCGATGGCCATAGCCTGGCGGATTGGGAGGGTGATCCCAGCGTCTGGCGGGTGGAAAACGGCGCCATTGTGGGTGAGTCCTCCGCCCAGCATCCCGTGTTCAACACCTATATCTGGCGCAAGGGACTGGTGGTGAAGGATTTCGATCTGAAGCTTGAGATCAAGTGTGAGATTGGCGGCGGCAGTGGGATTCAATATCGCAGCCAGACCGGCCTGCCCTGGATCCGGCCGCTCCAGCCGGGAGAAAAGCCGAGGAATCTGAACTGGATGATGACCGGACCCCAGGCCGACATCTGGTTCCCCGTCAATCCTCGCGCCGCCGCCTACACCGGGCAGTTTTACTCGGAGAATACGCCTCTGGGCATTGTCGCGTGGCGCGGGGAGGTGGTGAACTCCCGGCCCGGCGCGGCTGCGCAGCTCATCGGCAGTGTTGGAGATCGCGCTGAGTTGGGAGGCTACGTCAACATCAATGGCTGGAACCAATACGAGATTGTGGCACGCGGCGGCGTCTGCATTCACATCCTCAATGGACACGTGATGGCGGTGCTGATCGACGACGATCCCAAGTCTTCCAATAATCAGCCGGGCAAGATCGGCATTGAGCTGGAGAGCACCCCGGCCAAGGTGTCGGTTCGCAATATCTGGATTCGGAAGCTGCAGTAGAGGCATTCTGCGGGCCAACATCTCTGACAACGAGAAATGGCGCACCCGGTCCTCGGTCCGGTCCACCGTCGGCCCTCGGTCCGGTCTAGCTTCACATCTCAAAGAGACGAGAGGCGGAGCGCGTAATGGTTACGGGAGGGCTCAGCTTCTGCGCGTCAGGACAAACGGATTGGCCTGCGCCGTGGGCGTAAGGACGACGGTTTGAATGTCGACGTGCGGAGGGCGCGTGGCGGCCCATACGATCGCGTCGGCGATGTCTTCCGGCTGCAGCGGTTCCACATTCTGATAGGTCTTGGCGGCGCGCTCTTCGTCGCCCCGGAAGCGCACCTTGCTGAATTCGGTCTGCACCATCCCCGGATCGACCGTGGTGACCCGGATCGCGGTACCGTTCAGGTCAATGCGCAGTCCGTCAGTGATGAACCTCTCTGCCGCTTTGGTGGCGCAGTACACGCCTCCGTTCGCGTAAGCCATGTGCCCGGCGATAGAGCCAAGGTTGATGATGTGCCCGCGGTCGCGCTCCACCATGCCCGGCAGGACGGTGCGGGTGACGTACAGTAGCCCCTTGATGTTGGTGTCAATCATCTCCTCCCAGTTTTCCAAATCATCCAGATGAAACTTGTTGAGTCCGCGGCTGAGCCCCGCGTTGTTGACCAGCACGTCCACGGCTCGCCAGGGCTCCGGCAGGTCACGCCAGACGCGCTCCACGGCCCCCGGGTAGCGCACGTCGAGCGCCAGACACAGCAGGTCAGCCGCTCCATCCGCGCGCAGCTCGGGTGACATCTCCTGGAGGCGCTCCAGCCGACGGGCGCACAGCAGCAATCTGGCCCCGTGGCGTGCAAACTCCCGGGCCGTCGCTGCGCCAATGCCGGCGCTGGCTCCGGTAATAAAGACGATCCGGTCTTTCATCGAAGTGCTCATGATCTTTGCCATCTCCTGTCTCAGGCCCGCCGGGCAGGGCTTTTGTCCTCAGGCTTCTTGTTGTACGCCTCTGCGGCTCCCGAGGGAAAGCCCCGCAGCGGAGTTCAGCGTCGCGTGCCGGCGGTCGCGGTTCTGGCCGCCAGATCCCGGGCGATCAGGTCGCCGTGGAAGCGGCCGTTCTCAATGAAGATCTCGTTGGTGCGCTCGCCGGCCACCACCACCCCGGCCAGATAGATGCCTGGCACATTGGACTCCAGCGTGGCCGGGTCGCAGACCGGGCAGCGCGCATTGGCCTCATCCAGACTCACCCCTAGAGATTGGAGGAAGGTGAAATCAGGGTGGTAGCCGGTGAGCGCGAAGACGAACTGATTGGGAAGAGAGCGGGGGCCTTGCGGCGTCAACAAGGTCACGGCATCTTCGGTAATCTCGCTCACCGTGGTGTTGAAGTAGGCTGTCACCTCGCCATTCTTGATCCGATTCTCAATATCCGGTTTGATCCAGTATTTGATGTGAGAATGAAGCTCGGCTCCGCGGTGTACCAGGGTGACGCGGGCTCCGTGCCGCCACAGCTCCAGGGCCGCAATCGCCGCCGAGTTCTTTCCTCCGATGACCAGCACGTCCTGCCCGAAGTAAGGGTGCGGCTCATGGTAGTAGTGCATCACCTTGGGCAGGGTCTCGCCGGGGATGTCCAGGGTATTGGGCAGGTCATAGTAGCCGGTGGAGACGATCAGCTTGCGCGCTGTATGGGTCAGTTTGCGGCCAAAGGCGTCCGTGACGTGGACCTGGAAGGCTCCATCCGCGCCGCTGACGCGCTCCACGTTCTGGTACTGGCGTACATCGAGATGGTAATGCTGCGCGACCTTGCGGTAGTACTCCAGAGCCTCCGCGCGGGTGGGTTTCTGGTGCGGCGAAGGGAAGGGAACGTCGCCGATCTCCAGCAGCTCCGGGGTGGTAAAGAAGGTCATATTGGCGGGGTAATGAAACAGGGAGTTGGTCAGGCAGCCCTTGTCCACCAGGGCGACGCGCAGCCCCAGCCGCTGCGCGGCGATGGCGCAGGCAAGTCCGGTCGGGCCGGCGCCAATCACAAGCACATCCACTTCAGCCGCATCCGGCTTACGCTGGTTCATCCTTCAATTCTACGGAGCTGCTCGAACTTATGGCGCTGCCCGATCTAGGGCAGGGGGAAGGGCATGTGCGCCCGGCAAGGAGGGAGGTTCGCGGGCAACGTTTCTGCGTGGGGCCAGGGAGGGCCACGGTATGCGGGGCAAAGGGGTAAAGTTAGGCCATGGGGAAGAGGGCTTGGCATCGGCTGGATGCGGCGCGATCAAGCTGCGAGGTCGTCCGTTGAGACTCCTTCAGGCCATTGGGGCGGCGCTCCTGTTGCAGGCGGGTTTTCCGGCGATGGAGAGTGCTCCTCCGGCGAGGAGCTTGCCCCATTACCTGCGCTATGTTCGCTCTTTGAGCTTGCCTGCCGGAGCCTCCGGCGTAGCCTGCGCGGTCCTGGACGGCAGCGTGTACGCCCATGCTTCAAGCCCCTCCCTGGACGATCTCCGCATCTTCCGCCAGCCGGGTGGCGGCCAAGGAGAGGCAGGGCCGCAGGAGGTTCCCTTTGTCGTCAGCTACAGCCAGGCGCAACCCTCTGACGCGCAGACGGCGATCGTGCGCGACCTGCGGCTGACTCAAGGCGCGCTGGAGTTCGATCTGGAGATGCCGCCACGCGCCTACACCCAGGTGGATCTGCATCTGGCCGCGCGGAACTTCATCGCCACGGCGGAGGTGACGGGGTGGAACAGCCGGGCGGAGTCCGGGCGCAGAGGCGCGGTGGCGCAGCGCCTGGGCGAGTTTGTGCTCTTTGATCTCAGCGCCGAGCACCTGGCGCGCTCCACCTCGCTGGCCTTGCAGGAGTCTACTTTTGCAGAGTTGCACATCCGGCTGCGTCTGCGCTCGCTCAGCGGCGGCGTGTTTCCACCCCTCTCTCCAGCGATTGTTCAGGGGGCGACTGTTCCCGCTAGCCGTGAAGCCCAGACGCTGTACAGCGTGGTGGCCGGCACTTCAGCCCTGGTGGAACGTGGAGGCTCAACCGTGGCCGAGCTGCACGTTCCCGCCCATGTCCCCATCGAGCGGGTTCGGTTCCTGCTGGATCCGGAGGGTCGTGCGGAGTTTCTGCGCCGGGTGGTGGTGACAGCGCAGGCGGAGCCGAGCAACGCCGATACCGATCCGCCGCTGGAGGTGGTGAGCGGGCGAATCTGGAGTGTGGATCGCCCGGCTGAAAGAGGGGCTCCCGCCGTGAAAGCTGCCAAACTGGCCTTCGCCGCGGTCATTGCGTCCAATCTGCACCATCCGACAATGATTCGGGTGGAGGTGGAAGACCAAGGCCAGAG
>JAJYZE010000234.1 GCA_021800195.1 Acidobacteriota bacterium | reverse complement strand
GGGCCTCGCTCCAAGCCTCGCTCGGGGACTCGCTCTGGGACTCGCTCTGGGACTCGCTCTGGGACTCGCTCGTGGAATCGCTCTGGGTGTCGCTCCGGGACTCGCTCCAGGAGTCGCTCGTGGAATCGCTCTGGGTGTCGCTCCGGCACTCGCTCTGGGGACAGCATGAGCAATACTGGATCGGATACTACCGCTTCATGGAACTGTACCTCGGCGTAAAATATGCTCCGCAGGACTCCGAGCGCCTGGGCTGGTGGCAGGATATCGCCGAATCGGCTAACTGGTGGTTTCCCTATGATGGAGTTTGCTTAATCTCCGAGCGGCCAACGGTCTGCACGTTGGATGACGATCGTCGGCTGCACAACGAAACGGGGCCAGCGATGGCATATGCGGACGGCTGGGCCGTGCATGCATGGCATGGGGTGCGTGTGCCGAGCTTCGTGATCGAACATCCCGAAACCATCACCGCCCAGCATATCCGCGACGAGCAGAATGCGGAGGTGCGGCGCGTGATGCTGGAGCAGATGGGATGGGAGAAGTTCTGCGCGTCGGCTAACATGCGCGTGCTGCATGAAGACCACTTGGAGACGCGTTTCTCCACCATACCGGTCTCTGAGTTGGTGGAACCGGGAACTCGGCTCATCACGAGTTACCGCCCCGGCAAAGAGACCGCACAGCTACTCGAAGCGGAAGATCTGGCCGACTACGAGGAGAGGCCGCTGCGTTTTGTGCGCCTGACAGATCCATCGACGGGGCGCCAGTATGTCATCCGCGTGCGCCATGACCACACGCGCTGTTACGAGGCGGTAGCGTGGACCTTCGGATTAACCGAGGAAGAATACAAAAACCGGCCTTACCTGCGGCAGGGCGATGTCCTGCTCAAGCCGCTCACCGACCACGAAATGCAACAGCAACACTCATGACCTAAGGAGAATTGACACCATGACTATCCCCGTAAATGCAAAGCGCATCCCACTTCGCCCTCTCGCTCTGGGCGAGAAGACCGGCCATCACCACTCCCTCATCAGCACTGGCGGAACAGCGGTGGAAGATGAGGCGCAGATGTTCGAGCTGACCACCGAGGACGGCGTGAAGCACTACCTCCGCGTCACCGGCGACAATGTTGCTCTGGAGCACCAGGAGCACAAGCCCCACGCGATCCCGCCCGGCGATTACGAAATCGTCATCCAGCAGGAAGAGACTGACTGGGGCAGCCGGAAAGTTCTGGACTAAGGGAGTACACCTTGCATGAAGCAGAACGGCTTCTTGCACTGCTTCCCCGCGCCCTTGCGTACGCGAAGGAAGAGATCGAGAGAGTGAAGGAAGAGCCATGAGTGAAGCAATTGAGGAAACTATCCGCAAAGGAGATTGGCTCCTGACTTATAGCGGCGTTCGGTTTTGGCCCTTAGACCCACGCCCAGAGGAGATCCTGATCCGCGACATCGCGCACTCGCTCTCGCAACTGTGCCGGTTCACCGGACACACCAACCAGTTCTATTCCGTCGCGCAGCACTGCTGCTACGTGAGCCGTTTCTGCCCCCCTGAAGACGCGCTGTGGGGGCTGCTCCACGATGCGTCCGAGGCTTATCTGATTGATCTTCCGCCGCCACTCAAGCACCACTCTCTGTTAGGGGTGCACTACAGGGAGGCCGAGAAAGAAGTTATGCGTGCTGTATGCGAGCGGTTCGGGCTACCCGTGGAGATGCCGGACTCGGTACGTGAGGCTGACGAGATTCTCCTGGCCGCTGAGGGGGTTCAATTGATGAATGCGGATCTGGAGGAGTGGGGTCTGGGTCGGTTACGGGCGGATTCCGAAGGCATCTTCATAAAGCCGTGGAGCCCGTCTGGTGCACAGGCGGAGTTCCTGTGGCAGCTCAAGAAACTGCTCCGCCCCGCGATGTGGGGATTTCATCAGTCGGAGGTTCCGTATGAATCCATCTGAACGGTCCTGCGCAGAGTGGATTATTACCGGATTCGTGGCTCTTGTCTGTGTTGGCCTGGTTGCCGAGCTTGTATGGGCCTTTATTCAAATCTGGTGATGGAAGTGAGCGGCCACGCGCCGCAGAAAGAGGAGGCGTGATGTACACATGGAAGAGCGTACTGCTTGGGCTGCTGAAAATGGCGATGGCAGTTGGTGCCGGGCTTGTCTGCTGGGCCTTGGTGTGGCTGCTGGTGATGAAGCTGGGCGCCCTATAGGCGCAATGAAAAATCAGTTTAGGGCGTAGATGCAGCGCCCGATGTAGTTCTTGCTCATCCGCAGCACCTCCGGCGTAACCAGGTTGGCGTTGTCCGGGTCAATGTTCAGCGGTGTCCACTCAGGAGCCTGCATCTGGAACAGCGTCATCAGGGCTGAGCAGATCATCTCGTGCTTGTGGACGCCGATGCGCACGTGGAGGAACAGCCCCAGGATGTCCTCGTAGTCGTAGGGCACGCCGATGTGCGCATGCAGCCACGTCATGGCCTTGTCGTACTCGTCATCGCTCACCGGCAGCGCGTAGCGGCGCTCGCGGGTCACCTTAGCCCAATCCAGAGGCCGCTGGTCCACTCCAGTTCCGGCGTGTGCTCCGATCCAGCCATCGCCGTCCCTGCTCAGAGCTTCCGTGTGGCAATAGCGCCCGTTCGTGCTCCAGTCGATGATGTCTGAGATGATGCCCGGCCCGTTGATGAAGCGAATGACCAAATATTTCTGGCTCGGATCGTACTTGTAGGGCAGCGAGGGGTCCCAGAGTTGCGTTACCCAATCGGGGTTTGCGGTTTCCATGATGTCTCCTTAGAGCAGTTTTGCATCTGCCAGCAGCGCCGAGAGGTCAAGGCAACTCGGGCTCCGGCCTGTAACGGCGTTGATCCAGTCTTCCGTGACGACGATGTAGCCCTCATCCTGGTAGCCCAGCAGGAAGGGGTTCGAGAATGCCACCTCTTCGCCCCACGTGTCGCCCCGACCGCCGGCCGCTCCTTCGCCTGAGCGGGTCACGCAATGGCCGCCGATGGGAGCAAGACCACCCGCGAAGTTCCAGTTCAGGCTGGTGTAGCACTGCTCGGGGAACTGGATGCCCATCATGTAGCCGCCGAATGTGGCTGAGGCCCAGCGGCACTGCGCCAGGCTGTTAGGGTCCACGGCTGCGCTGGCGAGGATCTTGTGAACCTCCTTCGAGCCGTCCGCCATGGTGACCGGGATGCCTTCATACTGCCAGTAGGCCAGCAGGTCGGTAAGCACGGTGCCCTTGTCGGTCGGGTTGTCGCCCGGAGGCCCTGCGGCGGGGTTGAAGCCGGTGACCGCCGAGTAGAGGCTCAGCGCATCCTCTGGCGTGGGGTCAACCGGCCTACCTGTGTTGTAGCCCTGCATCTGGATGAGGTGAAGCGCTGCATCTTCCGCGCAGCAGCCCCAAAGCTTATTCCCAAGCGCTCTACGCTTGGCAGCAGGGACAGCCTTCCCCCAGCCGATCGGGGGCACGCTCCACTGACTCTGCCGGTCGAGGTAGTTGCCGAGGGCGTTGATGCCCACTCGGCGGCGCTGAGGCCGCTTGCCAAGCTGGTTCCGCATGGTCACCCTTCCTGAAGCTGTACAACATCGTGGATGCCCAGCCGGATGCGGTCGCTGAAGAAGATCCATTTGCGCACGTGAACCTCGACAGACATGTCGATGGGGATCACGTCAAGAACTTCGTAGCAGCGGCCATCCGGCACAAGGGTGAACAGGTCGCCAGCCTGAAGCAGGCAGGCGGACATTCCGCGATCAGCCATCGTTCCCCCTCAGTGGATCGGCGATAGTCCGGCAGTGGGGTGCGCAGCCAGTTGCTTGTTCCAAGCGGCGATGAAGGCGCTGCGCGGGGTGCCGAACCGAGTAGGCTTGACTGCCGTCGCTCCCTCAGCCCTGTAGCGAGCCAAACTCACCTGTACGGGGTTGTACGCAATGGCAACGGAGGTGGTCGAGGTAGCGCCGGGGATGTTCGCAATCAAGAGGTCGATGCCGCCGACGATGATGGGGATGAACGGGGCAACCGCCGCTGTCTGGGGAATCGCAGCAAGGGCAACGTCAACCGCGTTCGCAGCGTCATTGAATACCGCGACGGGGTTGCCGGTCTGCCAGTTGGCCGTGACAGCCTCCAGCGCATTCGCGGCGGTGAGCAGGTTGGCGGCCAGCGTGGGGTTGAGCGGCTGCTCCACAGCGGCAAGCTGGGTCAGCGTGGAATTGAGCGCCTGACCGTCCTTCTGGATCTCTGTGGCTGTTGGGGTGCAGCCGATGGTGAGGAAAGCAGCAGCAATGAGCGCAATCGATGTAGCGTGTATCTTGAATCGCATGTCAGTTCTCCTTATGAATGGACTTGTAGATGAGGACGGCGGGGACGACTGCGGCCAGACCTTGGCGGACAAGGCTGGGGCAGTCTGCCAGAAGATGCAGGACGAAGACTTTGAATGCGGCGTCCTTGCCGTAGAGCAGGACAGCGAAGCCCCATGCGGCAAAGATGCCATGGCGCGTGATGCCTTGATGTACTAACCACTGCTTGACGGTGTTCATTACTGAGCCTCCGCTCGTTTGATCCAACCCGGCAGGCACGCTTCGCCGTCCGGAACCAGCGCCGCCGCATGGGTGTAAGCGGCGATCCTGAGCTTGATGAACCTGTCCAGCAGATCCGCCGGCGGCAGGCTGTTGACCATCGAGAGCGTCACAGGCCCGATGGCACCGTCAACCGCCAGTTCCTTCCCCGCTGGGCACAGCACGTTGCAGGCCCGCTGAAGCATCATGTTGGCCGTTCCCGGTCCCTGGTTGACCTCGGAATCGAAGACGGAGTTCGCCAGCGCCTGATCGCTGATGCCAGCGAGGAAGTTGGGCTGCCAGAAGGTGATGTGGTAGAAGTAGCGCACCGCTGCCCCGCGCTGGGCTTGCGGGATCGCCTGAATGGCGTCGAACTGCTTTGGGAAGAACAGGGAGTTGATGCCGCTGATTACGTCTCCCTTGTTGTCCGGGACCAGCGCGTAGGCTAATTGCGGATCCTCGAATCTCATGGTGCGGTCGAATGCGGGCAGAAACTGCGCCATCGTCTCACCCCTTCTTCTTGGTAATCGTAACACCGATTCCGACCACGTTGAAGCCAGCCAGCAGAAATCCCCATACCTGAAGTTCGCCCTGGATGCTGCTCAGCTCGCGGCCCTGCTGCCCAACGGTGGCGTCCATGGCCTCCTGCCGCGATTCCATGTCGCCTGTTTCCCGGCGCCGGCCGGCCAGGTCTTGAGCGTCACCCGCCTCCTGCCGCATGGTCTGGTCCATCTCCTGCTGGATGGTCTGCGCGAAGGCTGGGGGCCGGGGATGGAAGCCGATCCACAGCAAACAACCCACCACCAGCGCCCTCAATGCGATTGAAGATCTGTCTTGCCAGGTCAAACGGTTACCCCCAC
>JAJYZE010000233.1 GCA_021800195.1 Acidobacteriota bacterium | reverse complement strand
GATGGTAGCTGGCGTCGGCCTCGTCCGAGACGATTCATTGCGCCTCCCCTCTTCCCGGTTCCGCTATCGTGAGCACGCGATCCGCCGGCTGGTTCGTGAGCGTCTGCACAATCCCGCTGGGCCAACGAACGACCAGCTTGTCAATGGTCGTAGCGGTACCCAGGCCGAAGTGGACGCGTCCTTCATTCTGGGAGAGATAGCCGGAACTGGCTACTCGCTCCGCAGAGCGCCTCACATCGCCGGTGACGACCTGGATGCGAGCGCCGATGCCGTCGCGGTTGCTCCGTGCTCCAGGATCTCCGACGGGTATACCCGCATCGCCCTTTCTCATGGCGCCGACGAGCTTGATTTCAACCCAATGGCCGGTGTTGGTAGAGACGTTGTGAAGCAGCGTTCCCTCCGACCCGAGATTGACCACGTAGGCGTCAACCTTTCCATCGTTCCGGTAGTCGGCAAAGCAGGCTCCGCGGGCTACAGTACGTACGCTCAGGACGGGGCCTGCCTGGCGGGAGGCATCCTCAAACTTGCCGTTGCCCAGGCTGCGGAAGAGGGTGTGCTCCATTGGAATCATGTGGGTCAGGCCACCGTGAAAGACCAGGATGTCCAGCAGGCCGTCGTTGTCAAAGTCGTAGACGCCGGTGCCCCAACTGACGTATTGCGCTTCGACCTGGGAGATGGCGCTTGCCGCGGTAACATCCTGGAAGCCATGCCAATCCGAATGGGCAGAGGAAGACCCGAGTTGCGGAGCGTCCAGGTTTTTGAGAAAGCGGTTGTAACTCCCATCGGTTACCCAGAGGTCTAACAATCCGCGGTTCCAGAAGTCGGCTGCGACGGGACCCATGGACGAAGTGGCTTCGCCATCTTCTCCGTAGGCTGCGCCAGCGTTGTTGGCAATCTCCTGGAAGGTGCCATTGTGCATGTTGTGGAAAAGAAAGTTGGGCGTATCGTCATTTGTGACGTAGATATCGTCCCAGCCATCGTTGTCGAAGTCGGCAGCGGTCACTCCCATGGTGCGGCCCACGAAGGCGCTGATTCCCGACTTATCCGAGACGTCGGTAAACGTGCCGTCGCAGTTGTTGTGAAACAGCATGTTGGACTCGCCGGCATAGTTGAGCGGCCCGGGATAGTTATCGGCCGCATAATACGAGTGGTATTCGGGGTCGAACTTGACGTAACGGCCGACGAAGAGATCGACGCAGCCATTGCGGTCGTAGTCCAGCCATGTGGAGCCGATAGCCCAGCCGGTAACCTTGATGCCGCTTTGCCGGGTAACGTCGGTAAACGTGCCGTTGCCGTTGTTGTGGTAGAGGATCACTTTGCCGTAGCCGGTGACGAGCAGGTCGTCATAGCCGTCGTTGTCGTAGTCTGCGACGGTGACGGCGTCACCGTACAGATCGGGATCGAGGCCGGATTGAGCGGTCACATCAGTAAAATGGCCGTTCCCGTCGTTACGGTACAGATGCGCATGCGGAGCCGGGTCAGGCTTTGTTGGCAGAGGGTTGTGCGTCATGCCTGGGTCAAGGGTGCTTCCGTTGACGACGAAGAGCGACTTGCGGCCGGAGTGGTTGTAGTCGAACCATACGCAGCCGGCTCCGGTGCCTTCGAGCAGCGAACTGAGCCTGGCGGATCCGAAGCTGTGAACGAAGTGGATTCCGGACTGCCCAGTAGCATCTTCAAAGCGGATGGTAGGTTGTCCCGCTGTTTTTGCGGTATCCGTGGTGGATCTTGCCGGCGGCGCTGCTTTTTGTGCTGCGGCGATCGAGACGGCGGCAGAGAAAAGAAGCAGGGAGCGAAGGATCATCTCGTATTACCTTTCTGCACCTCAGTGCGCGTGGGTGTGCGAGGTGAGTCAAGCGTGAGGTCCATCGGGGTAGTGGTGTGCAGCAGCACTTCAGGCACTTGATTTTCAGGAGAGAGTGCCGGTCCCGTATGGCATCCGACGCAGATCCTCTGTTCGCCGCCGCGGCTCCAGAACCACCCGCGTTCGCGACGCAGAACGGCGCCATTTTTATCGAGGAGGAGGAAGCGAATCGGGAGGTTTTCAGGAACCTTCACAAAGAAGGAGCCGTCGGGATAGATCGGAGCGGTTCCGTTGTTGTGGATGTGGCCATTCGGATCCTGGCTCTCCAGGCGGACCGATGCGGGCGCCAATTTCAGATTGCCTTCCATGGACAGGCGCGAGTCGAGGGCCAGAAGATTGGCGTAGTTCCAAGGGTGGAGGTCTGAAGGGAATCGTCTGGGCGGGGTACGAGGCGCCAGCAGGACAGGCTGGACAAGATCCTCGCCGCGTTCTGAAAGGATGGTCTGGAGTGCAGCGGTTCCGGGCTTCCACAGATCAATTGCATAGTGCGTCTGGCCGGCCGCGCGCGCACTCAGCAACCATTCGCTGGAAGGCGTCTCCTCGATTGTGCCGGCGTAGGCGGCCTGGGGGGCGGCAATGGGCTCCTCCTGCAGCAGCGCGGAGGTGAGCCTCGCCAGCGACCTTCCATGGGAGAACACCACGTCACCGGAGGCCAGTTGCGAGCCACCCCAGCGGGAGCGGCCTTGATAGGGACGGAGTTCCTCCACGCCCGAGCCATCAGCGTAGACCGCAAATAAGTCAGTGGCTGCGCCTTCTCCGAGCGGATAGCCGGACTCGAAGAGAATGCGGCCGTCGGCCAGGATGGTGGTGGGAAAGGCGTTGGTCTGGATGTAGGTGAGGGGCAGCACTCCGGGACCGGCGGTCGGGTTCAGGAACGGTACCTTGGGAGGATGGCCGTCCGGAGCCGACTCGATCCGGAATCCAGAGGCCGTGCGTTGCGCCCAGACTATACGTCCGCCCGGCAGATACAGCGGTCGCTCGGCATCGACTCCGGTGCTGATGACGTTCCGCAACGAGCCGTTCTTGAGGTTGAGCTCCCAGATCTGCCAAGGATCGGCGGCGGTGCGCTTGCCGGCAAAGAGCACCCTCTGGCCACCGAAGGAGAGATCGGGGTCCGCGGTATCTGCGAAGCCGGTCACGAGGGGCGCGGCCTTGCCGTTGTGGACCAGCAGCAACCGTGCTCCGCGGGGGAATCGCTCCCGCCCGTGCATCTCTGCCAGGGGGACGTAGACGGGAGCAGCGGTGACAAGAAAATCGGCTTCCGTCTGGTGGACTATGCGGGGCGGCAGGGCACGTGAGGGCGAAGGCGCAAAAGCACTGAGAGCGGCTAAAAACAAGAAGAAAGAACCCCTCACCCACCAACCTCCACGAACCCTGCATCCACGGGCGCGCCCGGAACCGTCGAGCGCAGCGCCAGAAGAGGGTCCAGCGAAATCATCATGGCTTCGAATTCAGCAAAATCCAAGGATTGTTCCCCATCGCTCCACGCCTGCTCGGGCTCGGGGTGCACTTCAACCAGCAGGCCGTCCGCTCCCGCGGCCGCGGCAATGCGGGCCAAAGCGGGAACCAGATCGTGATGCCCGGCCGCGTGGCTTGGGTCGGCGATCACGGGCAGGTGCGAGATCTGCTTGAGCAATGCGATGGCCGCGGCATCGAAGGTGTTGCGCATCGATGTTTCACAGGTGCGGATGCCTCGTTCACAGAGAATGACGTTGGGGTTGCCCTCTTCCAGGATCAACTGCGCCGCGTAGAGTAGCTCGGCAACCGTAGCCATCATGCCTCGCTTCAGAAGGATCGGTCGCCCGGATTGCGCTGCAGCCTTGAGCAGGAGAAGATTTTCCATGCTGCGCGAGCCAATCTGCAGCATGTCAGCGTACTCAGCCACCAAAGGGACATCGCTTTCCGACATGACTTCGGTGACGATGGCCAGTCCAAACTCCGCTCGGGCGCGGGCGAGCGTCCTGAGCGCCTGAAGACCATGACCTTGAAAGGAATAGGGGGAGCTGCGCGGCTTGAACGCGCCGCCACGAAGGATGCGCGCGCCGCAGCGGCGAACATGATGAGCGGTTGCCATGAGCCGGGACTCGGTTTCAACCGAGCATGGCCCTGCCATGGTGACGAACTCATCCCCACCCACTTCGATACCGAGAACCCGGATGATCGTTCGTTGCCGCTGCCCGTCCTTTAAAGCATCCGGGGAATCGGCGAAGCCATCCTGGAGGTTTGCGTGCACAAGGCCCGCTCCATTCTGGGAGAGACTGAATTATACGGCAGTCGTTTATCGTCCTACTTCCATCGAAAGATGGAGATTTAGATAGACCTTAGAATGCATGGTGATTTGCCGGATCTCCTGGCCCGGAGATTGTCCGGACACCATTGGAAACGTCCGATCTGACCCAAAACCCAAAAACTAGGCCAAGTTGACGTTGAGGATTTGGCCTGTTGTGGTTCTCTGAGAAGCAAGAGAGGAGAACCTGTACGGGTAAGGGTGGACACAGCGAGGAAGAGATTCTGCGGGTGCTGCGGGAGACCACGTCTGGCGACACGGTGGTCGAGGCTTGCCGGAAGCACGGCATCAGCCAGCAGACGTTTTATTTGCGGAAGAAGAAGTCTTCCGGGTTGGGGCTGAACGAGCTTCAGGAGCTGCGCCAGTTGCGTGAAGAGAACGCGAAGTCGAAGCGTTTGGTAGCGGACCCGAACCCGGACCGTCATGTGTCGCAGGAGATCGTCGCAAAAAACTGTAAGGCCTCGTGCGCGGCGCGAGCCGGCCGAGTGGGCACAGCAGGTCCACCGGATGAGCCAGAGGAGCGTGTCGCAGCTGATTTCAGTCGAGCGGATGACGCTGCGCTACGAGCATCACCGCGACCGGCAGGAGGCCTTGCGTATCCGTCTGAGGGAGCTGGCCGGCAACCGCGTGCGTTACGGCTACCGGCGGCTGACCGTGCTGTTGAAGCGCGAAGGCTGGAAGGTCAACGCCAAGCGCATCTACCGACTGTACGTCGAGGAGGGCCCGATCGTGAGGACGAAGAAGCGCAAGGAGCGCGCGCAGCGGCATCGTGTGGCGCAGGGATCGGCGTTGCGGCCAGACCAGAAGCGGTCGATGGACTTCGTGGCGCAGTGGTTGCCGGACGGGCGTTGGATCCGTGTGCGGACGGTAGTGGACCAGTACACGCGGGAGTGTGTGACGCTGCTGACAGACAACACACTGAGCGGGGAGGAGGTCGCAACGGCGTTGGATAAGGCGCTGCTGCAACGCGGCCTGCCGGAGTCGATCACTGTGGACAACGAAACGGAATCTACCAGTAAAGCGCTCGACCACTGGGCGTATCGGAACGGTGTGCATCTGAACTTCATCCCCCCGGGCAGGCCGGTAGAGAACGACTACATCGAGAGCTTCAACGGAAAGCTGCGCGACGAGTGCCTGAACGTGGAGGTGTCCTTGAACCTGGCTGACGCTCGCCGGAAGCTGCACCTCTGGCGACGCGACTACAAACCACCAGCGCCCGCACTCTGCGCTGGACGACCGCACACCGGCGGAGTTCGC
>JAJYZE010000232.1 GCA_021800195.1 Acidobacteriota bacterium | reverse complement strand
TTCGGATTGTGCTTGGACAGCACCTTCGTGATCGCCGCCGTCAGCGTCGTCTTGCCATGATCGATGTGCCCGATCGTCCCTACGTTGACATGCGGCTTGCTGCGATCAAATTTTTCCTTCGCCATGAGGACTCACTTTCTTTTGAAGATTCAATACTCCTATGTCTGTCCTGCAAACCTTCACCGCAAAAGCCGGCTCTACGGTTCGCCCGCAGCCCGCCCTTTGCCGGTCCCGCTTGGAGTTCCAGAAGTCCCTTGGCCGGAGCCGCCGCGCGGGCAGAGTGCGATGGCTCTGCGTGGATGGCAGTCCCTTCGCCAAAAGGCGCCGCAGCACTCCCCATCCAAGCCGCGGAGTCCCGGAATGCGGCTCTAGTAGTAAGCGTAAATCTTGAAGTACTTCTCCCGCAGGGGCATCTCCACCCTTTCGACCAAGGCCAGATACAGCTCGCGAACCAGCCCCTGATCCCCGGCGCCGAGTTGGGCATAGGCAGCGGCTTCCGCGCTCAGCTTGCCGGCTTGCAGAATCTTCTCAAACTCGCGAATGCGCAGACCGGCGTGCTCGACCGAGCGCAAAAACTTCTCCACCTTGCCGGGAGCAAAGGCATCCTCAAGGGCCTGCTTCACCTGGTCAAACCGGGCCGGGTCCAGGATGGTGATTGCCGGGCGCTCAAACAGGGCTGTGCTGCGATCTACGTGAAAATTCTGAGCCTGATTCTGAGCCATATGCGTCGCGTCCGTCCTTAGCAGGTGCTGAAGATCTGGAGCGGGAGACGGGAATCGAACCCGCGACCAACAGCTTGGAAGGCTGTGACTCTACCACTGAGTTACTCCCGCCCGAACGACCGGGAAAGGCTCTGGCAGACCCTGCTGGGTGGTCCTCCAGATCGCTCCCGATCCTCTCCGGATCGCTCCGGATTCCACTGCGTAGCCCGCGGGGAGTTGCTCTCCCGCAGCGCGCAGCGTTGCAACAAATGGAGCTGATGATGGGGCTTGAACCCATGACCTCTCCCTTACCAAGGGAGTGCTCTACCACTGAGCTACATCAGCTTCTCTGCCTCTTTGCTCTGCTCGAATCGCGCGCGCCGATTGGCGGTTACGATTCGCAGCCCAAAGAGAGCCAAAAACAAGATCGGAAGCCAGCGAACCGGAACTTCCCTATCGTCAAACCCCACGTACCGGCTGTTCAACCCATGCACGTGGATCGTGGCCGCCGGGTCAATGGTGAACCAGGCCAGCACTCCCAAGATTACCAGACCAGCGAGCGCGGCGAGCATCCGTCGCTGGCTGGCCGCCGGATCGAGTGAATTTGGCCGCGAATCGCTCACTCCACGCCCTCGCTTCAAACCGTATGCCGCCCGGATGGGGCTGCGGGCCGCATCTCGGTGCGCAGATTCCATTCCAGAACAGACGGGCGTGGCCGGCAGCTTGCGCTGCTGGACACCCCAAACACGGCAGCTTGCGCTGCTGGAGATCCCAACTACGGCAGCTTACACTGCTGGAAAGATGGTGCACAGGGGAGGATTCGAACCTCCGTAACTCGAAGAGTGGCAGATTTACAGTCTGCTGCCATTAACCACTCGGCCACCTGTGCCCTGTTGGTAGCAACGCCCGGGCAGTGACTCCAACCGCTCGCCGCCATCCGGCACCCAGGCAAAGGCGACCACGCCTCTAAACCACGCATCCGGAGATGCAAGGTCCTTTTGCCGGAGTTGTCGATGGCGAACGCTGCGCGAGGAGAAACTGGCAGGTGTTCGCATCCATTCCATCATCCACGACATCCAACTTGTCACTTGCCGCCGGCTGCCACGGAAAACTGGAGCTGGCGAAGGGATTTGAACCCCCGACCGCCTGATTACAAATCAGGTGCTCTACCAGCTGAGCTACGCCAGCCTGACCGCTCCAGGAACCCCGGCAGGCGCAAGCCGCCTGACCGGGCGCTAACAGCAAACGGCGCTCGTCAGAACGCCCGAGCGCAGCTCTCACTTTACCACATCCCGCCACGGAGACGGCGAACCCGGGCCGCTCCCGCAGCCTGTGACCTAAGTCATACCGAAAGAGATGGTTGCCCGCCTAGAGTGAAGAGCGGAGGGTAGCCATGCCCACTCAAACCGCTCCACCCCCAACCGCCCAGACCGCATCCGGCAACCAGACCGCATCCGGCAACCAGACCGCATCTGGTAACCAGACTGCATCCGGCAACCAGACCGCATCCGGCAAGAAGCCCTTCATCCGCCGTCATCTCCAGGACGGCTCCCAGCGCCTGCGCCACACGGTGCAGATCGTCTTTCTGGCGCTGAATGTCTGGCTTGGGGTCCAGTTCTATCTCTGGGTCCGCTACTTCGACAGCTATGGCAAGAGCCCTTACGTGAGCCGGCCGGCCGGAGTGGAGGGCTGGCTGCCCATCGCCGGGCTGATGAACCTGAAGTACTTTCTGATGACCCACCATCTTTCAGCCATTCATCCGGCAGCGATGTTTCTGCTGGCGGCCTTCCTGCTCTCCAGCCTGTTGCTGAAGAAGGCCTTCTGCGCCTGGCTGTGCCCGGTGGGCACGCTCTCTGAGGCCCTGTGGAATCTGGGCGAGCGTGGCCTGCGCCGCTTCGGCCTGCGCCCTCTGGCGTTTCCCCGCTGGCTGGACATCCCGCTGCGCAGCTTGAAGTATCTGCTGCTGGCGTTTTTTGTCTATGTGGTGGTGAGCATGCCCGCCGCCGGGCTGGAGCAGTTTCTGGAGGCTCCGTTTGGGATCATCGCCGACGTGAAGATGCTGAACTTCTTCCGCGAGATGGGAGTGGTGGGAATCAGCGTGCTGTTGACGCTGGCGCTGCTCTCGCTGGTGATCAAGAACGTCTGGTGCCGGTATCTGTGCCCTTACGGCGCGCTGATGGGGATCGTCTCCGCGCTCAGCCCGGTAAGGATCCGCCGCGACCCGGAGGCCTGCATCGACTGCAACAAGTGCAACCATGCCTGCCCTTCCCATCTTCCGGTGGCGCAACTGGTGACGATCCGCTCGCTGGAGTGCAGCAGTTGCCTGAGCTGCATCGCGGCCTGCCCGGCGGAGAATGCCCTGAACTACGCTCTGCCGCCGCGGCGGGCGCCCCAGGTTCCGCCGGCCGCCGAGGCCAACCCGGCGGCCAGGTCCCTGGCGCTCTCCAACGCGCGCTGGCGGCTGCGCACCCTGCAACCACGCGCCGTGGCGGCCCTTCTGGCGGTGATCTTCTTCGCCTTTGTCGCGATAGCACGGCTGACGCACCACTGGCAGACCGAGATTCCCAACTCCGTTTACCAGCAGTTGGTGCCCAACGCCGACCAGTTCAACCATTAGGAGTTGCGCTGCGGTTCCTCGGCTTGTTGCGAATGCGAGAGGCGTCCCCGGCTCCTGGCCGCCGATGCACCTCCGGTTCTCCTATCGGATCTCCGCATGGAGACGGGGACCTTGGCCGGCCATCTCTGGGTTGCCGGAGCCCTTGGAGCGGGAAGCACGGCGCGCTCTTTCCGCCAACGCTAGCCCTTGCCGTTCTTCTCCTGGAAGGCTCGCTGCGCCTTCACGATCATCTGCCGCGCCGTGGCGGCGTCCTTCCACCCCCGAGCCTCCACGCGCTTACCCTCCAGGTCCTTGTAGATCGAGAAGAAGTGCTTGATGGCGCGCAGCGTATGCGGGTAGACCTCGGTGTACTCGGTGACGTCCTGGTAGCGCGGATTGCCGGCTCCTACGGCCAGGATCTTCTCATCCGGCTGGCCCTGGTCGATCATCTCCAGCACGCCGATGGGGCGCACCTCCTGCAGGCATCCGGTAAAGCTGGGCGCTTCCACCAGCACCAGAACATCCAGCGGATCTCCGTCTTCAGCCAGGGTGCTGGGGATGAAGCCGTAGTCGCCGGGATAATGCACCGGCGAGTACAGGTTGCGGTCCAGGCGGAAGACGTGCAGCTTTTTGTCGTACTCATATTTGTTGATGCCGTCGAGCGGAATCTCGATGACGGCGTAGACCAGCTCCGGGGCGCGCTCACCGGCGGGCAGTTCCAAATAATTCAGCATAGGCTTTGAACTCTCGTCTGTTTTCTTGTAATGAATGGCTCTCTTTCCAATGTCTCGTGAATCCGCCGCTCTTTTCAATGGCTGACCCAGAATCGCTCCCAGTATGGCTGACCCAGAATCGGCTCTCTGCAACCACTTGCCGGGGCTGCCGCGAGCTGCTTCTCCAGCCCGGGGCGTGCCGAGATGCCCACCTAGCCCGCAGGTGACCGCAAGCACCGCGCAGGGCCGCTTGCATAGTCTATCCTCAGAAAGGTTGCCGCTCCTCGCCGCCGCGCAGATTGACGCTCTGCGGCGCTGTGGACGCGCCGGCCGCAGGATGCTGTGAAATGGCTGTGGATGCTAGGCTGGAAGGCGGGAGTCCTGATCGAATCTTGAACGCATCTGAAGCCAAACTGTCCGCATCTCCTGCGGCCTCCGCACCTCCCGCGCCGTCTCTGGCGCCACCCCCTGCGCCCAGCCACCTTCCCAAGGGCGGCAGCCGCTTTGTGCGCGCCTGCCTGCGGCAGCCGGTGGACCGCACCCCGGTGTGGTTTCTGCGCCAGGCCGGACGCTACATGCCGGAGTACATGGCTGTGCGCCGGCATCACTCCCTGCTGGAGATCTGCCGCACGCCGGAGATCGCCGCCGAGGTAACCATCACCGCGGCCGAGCGTCTGGGCGTGGACGCGGCCATCATCTTCGCCGACCTGCTGCTTCCCCTCACTCCCATGGGTCTGGACTTTGAGTTCGTGGCCGGCGAAGGCCCCCAGATTCGCACCCCCATCCGCTCGCCGGAGCATGTGCAGGCGCTGCGCACGGACCGGGCCGAAGAGCTGGTCTACGTCGCCCGGGCCATCGAAAAGGTGGCCGCGCACTTCCGCGCTCCGCGGGCCGATGGCGATCAGCTCGGCATCATCGGCTTCTGCGGAGCGCCGTTCACCCTGGCCAGCTACATGATCGAGGGCGGCAGCTCGCGCAACTACGTGGAAGCCAAAAGGATGATGTATGCCGGCGACGGTGCCTGGCCCCTGCTGATGGAGAAGCTGAACGCCGTTCTGGTGGCCTATGCGCAGCAACAGGTGGAGGCCGGCGCAGACTGCATCCAGATCTTCGACTCCTGGGTGGGCGCGCTCTCGGTAACCGACTATCGCCAGTTCTGTCTGGCCCCCACCACGGAGCTGGTGCAGCGCATCCAGGCCCTGGGCGTTCCCGTCATCTACTTCGGCGTGGAGACCGCCTCGCTGCTGCCCTCCATGGCCGAGACCCGGGCGGACGTGATCGGCCTGGACTGGCGGATTCCGCTGGATCAGGGCTGGCGAGCGGTCGGGCCAGGGTGCGGCGTGCAGGGTAATCTGGATCCCATCTCTCTGTTCGCTCCGCTGGAGGTTCTGGAGTCCCGCGTGCGGGAGATCCTTGCCCTGGCCGCCGGCC
>JAJYZE010000231.1 GCA_021800195.1 Acidobacteriota bacterium | reverse complement strand
TGCCCACCTGCGCCTGTCGGAGGAGATCCCGGGCGAGGGCGCGGAAGCCTTTCGCCAGGCCTGCGCTTTACACGCCGCAGGCATCGTCTCCAAGCGCTCCAGCGCTCCCTACCGCTGTGCTCGCTCCTCTGACTGGCTCAAGTCCAAGTGCGCGCACGAGCAGGAGTTGGTCGTCGCCGGCTTCACCCTCTCCAGCGAGGGACCCGATCGCGTTGGGGCTCTCCTGCTGGGTTACTACCCGCCTGTCCGGCGCGGCCCGCGCAAAAAGCGCTTCCTGATCTACGCAGGCCGAACCGGCGCCGGCTTTAGCCAGGGCCTGCGCCGCGACCTTCTGCAGCAGCTTGTTCAGATCCGGATTCCGCAGTGTCCCTTTGAAACCATCCCCAAAGACGCCACGCGCGGCGTCTACTGGGTCGACCCCATCATGGTGGCCCAGATCCGCTTCTCTGCCTGGACAGCAGACCATCTCATCCGCCAAGCCACCTTCCTCAGTCTCCGCGAAGACGTGCCGGCCTCGGAGGTCACTTACAGCCCTCCCCCATCCGATCTCAAACCTAAACAGGCCTCCCGGCCATCCAAGCGCCTTGCTCCGCGCAGCTTTGCCAGTCACTCCCACAGCCAGGACATCCAACGTCTTACTCTGCCAGCCAGCCGGAGGACCAAGGCACGCGCCTCCGCGGACCCCGCTCTCACCCAACCCGAGAGGCCGCTCTATCCCGAATGCGGCCTCAATCGAGAGCAAGTGGCAAGGTACTATGCGTTGGTAGCCGAGCGCATGCTCCCCTTCCTGTCCAAACGCCCGCTCAGCGTCCTCTGCTGCCCTGAAGGGACCGGCAGGCCCTTCTGGTGGAAAAAGTCCTCCGGTCCATCCACCCCTCGGGGCATCAAAACCATCCTCGTCCAGCGAAAGGAATCAGAGAAGCCCGAACCCTACATCGAGCTGGATTCTGCGGAGGCCATCGTCTCACTGGCACAGATGGATGTTCTGGAGATCTATCCCTGGAGCGCCACCAGCAGCAACCTTCAGCATCCGGACCGTCTCATCTTTGACCTTGACCCTGAGCCCAACCTTCCCTGGGTGACTCTGGCCGCCGCCGCGGCCGAGGTTCGCCAGCGGCTGATCAACGCCGGTCTGGAGAGCTTCCTGAAGCTCAGCGGCGGCAAGGGCCTGCACATCATCGCACCCATACAGCCCACGCTGAACTGGGCCGAAGTCGAGACGGCCGCGCATGCCTTTGCCCTTTCTCTGGAGCGTCACAATCCCCTCCTCTACGTCAGCCGAAGAACCAAAACCTTGCAGGCGGGAAAGATCTATCTTGATTACCTCCGCAACCGGCTCGGATCCAGCGTTGTAGCGCCATACTCCCCGCGTTTCCGCACTGAAGCCCCCATCTCCCTGCCAATCCCCTGGTCTGCTCTCAACCGCGAGACACATCCCAGCGTCTCGCTCCGGGATTTTCTCTCCTCGCAGAGCCATCTCCGCTCCCATCCCTGGAAGGAGTTTTTCACCACCGATCAAAAACTCGATCCCGAGCAGATCGCCATCTGGTAGCGCTTCCGCGAGATCTTCCAGCGCCGACTGAACCAAATCGCTCGGCTGATTGACTGTGAACACGGCGAGATCCTCTCGCATGCCCGCGCCGAGGCTATCGGCGGGGTAAAGAGCGTCGAGCTTGACGCCGGCAGTCTTAACGACGGAAGGCAGACTTTCCAGGGGAGCTAATCTCGGTGCGAACCGCGAAAGGATCTTTTCTCTGAGGGCGTAACGCAGAGCTTGATCGTCGAGGGCCGCTGTACCCAAAACCGCGGTCGCCGGCGGACCGACCCACTGACGCGGCAAGAAAGCGGAGCCGCATGTACCTTGTAGAACCTTCGGCAACACAAAAAACTTCGATTCCATGCACCAAGCTCTCGAGATCGTCGCGGGCATAGCATCGTGGTGGCGTCTCCGCCATGTTTCCGTATTCGCACTGGCCGAAGAACGTGCCTAATCCACCACCAGCACGTCCAGGAATCTTGGCCCGTGAACTCCCTTGATCCGGGTCATCTCAATATCGGCGGTCGCGGACGGACCGGAGAAGAACGTCGTAGGCAAATCGGAGGTCGAATCCAGAACGGCAAACGACTCCGGCACCGTCTCAACCACCTGGCCGGCAAAGACCACACACAGGTGATAATCCGGCACCAGCGTCAGAGCTCGCGAACCCTGCCTTGGTCCGCTCTGCAAGACGATGGAACCAGTCTCCGCAACGGCTACCGTACACCCGGTCAGCGCGCCATCCATACCATCCATCTCGGCGGCACCTAACGGCGGACTCAACTCGCCCTCGCCTCCGTTCGGAATAAACTCAAAACCAAGCGGAAGCCAGGCTGCGGGAAGATCACGAGGAATCACCAATCTTCTGCACCCGCGCGCGGCGAGCTTGCCGCCAATCTCTTCTCTGATCGCATCCCTTGCGACAAACTTGACCCCCGCGCCATACTCCTCCAGGCGGCGCAGAAAAAGCTGCAACTTATCCTCCTGGCTCAGGGTGCCTGCGCGCTTGTAGTCGCGTGGCAACGCATCATACTGGGCGGCAACGCGCTCGGCTTCCATTCTCTGCCCAAGAGCCAACCGGATCGATCGCAGAACCTCGCCGCGGGCGCTGAAACTACTGTCCATCGGGACCTCCCCTGCCTGCGGCGTGGCCAGCTCGGTCCGGATTCCCAACAGACGCTTCGCTGGGAGCAGCGCGTTCCGACCACCACTGGCGGAAGCTCTGTTTGGGCAAGGACTTCATGTCACGTGTCTGCGTCCACCCGGAGAGCGGGAAGGGCAGACGCTCGATCATGCCATCTCGGTTGACAAAGATCTTCTGCGCAATCTGCCCCATGCGCTGGGCCATGGAGAGACGGGCACCGCTTGCCAAGAGCATCGCCGCCGTCGCCATGCCAAGATTCCAGATGCCGAGCTGCCCCCTCAGCGTCTTCTGATCTTCCTCGACGATCTTCCCGCGCAGATGAATCAGAACCTCAGGAATATTGATCTTGACCGGGCATACCTCATAACAGGCTCCGCAAAGCGAGGAGGCATAGGGCAGGGATCTACCTTCCTCCAGAGAATGCAGCTGCGGAGTCAGAATCGCGCCGATCGGTCCCGCATAGACCGACTCATAGGCGTGTCCTCCGGTCTGGTGATACACCGGGCAGGCATTCAGGCAGGCCGCACAGCGAATGCATTGCAGCGTCTGGCGCGACTCCGCATCACCCAGAATCGGACTGCGCCGGTTGTCCAGCAACACTACGTGAAACTCCTTCGGTCCGTCGCCTGGCCGGACGCCGGTCCAAATGGAGTTGTAGGGATTCATGCGCTCGCCCGTGGCGGAACGTGGAAGAGTCTGGAGAAATACCTCCAGATCCCGGAAGCGGGGCAGCACCTTTTCGATGCCCACCAGCGAGATCAGTACATCGGGCAGGGTCAGGCACATCCTTCCGTTGCCCTCCGACTCCACGATGCACACTGCGCCGTTCTCGGCAATGAGAAAGTTCGCCCCCGAGACGGCAACCTTGAGACGGAAGAACTTTTCGCGCAGATAGGAGCGCGCTGCCGAGGCCAGATCCTCCGGGCGCTCGCCCAACTCCGGAAGATGCATCTCGCGTTGAAAGATCTCCCGCACCTGCATGCGATTCTTATGCAGCGCCGGCACCACGAAGTGTGACGGCTTGTCCTTGCCCAATTGAATGATCAACTCGGCCAGGTCCGTCTCATGGGCGCGAATGCCGTGGGTCTCAAGATACGGGTTCAGCCCCACCTCCTCCGAGGTCATCGTCTTGATCTTGAGCACTTCCGTGACGCTATGGCGCTGAATCAAGCCCAGAATGATCTGGTTGGCCTCGGCGGCGTCACGCGCCCAGTGAACCTGGCCTCCCGCTCGGGTGCAGGCCTGCTCAAACTGCTCCAGATAGAAATCGAGATGGGCCAGCGAGTGAGCCCGGATGGCCTCACCGGCGTCCCGCAGCTGCTGCCAGTCCGGTAGTTCGCCCGTTACCGCATCCCGCTTTGCCTGGATCACATCGGTCGCATGGCGGACGTTGCTGCGAGTCTGCGAGTCCTCCAGAAGCTCTCGGGCAGCCTCCGGAAAATCACGATCAGACCAGTGTGACGATACGGCCGGCTTCACGCTCTTTCTCCTGCGCTGGAGGCGAGGATCTCGGCAATATGAGCCGTACGGACCAACGTTCGCTGCCGGTGCAGCGAGCCAAACAGATGCATCAGGCAGGAGTTATCCACGGCCGTGCAAACCTCGGCTCCGGTGTTCAAAATGCAGCGAACCTTGTCGGCCAGCATCGCCGAGGAGACATCCGCATTCTTAATGGAAAAGGTTCCTCCAAAGCCGCAACACTCCTGGGAATTCTCCAGGTTGAGCAACTGCAATCCGCGCACCTGCTTCAACAGCCGGGTGGGGATATCGCCCAAATGCAGGCTCCGTTGGGAGTGGCAACTGGGATGCAAGGTCACCTTGTGGGGAAAGGTCGCTCCTACATCCTCTATCCCCAGCCTCTTGACCAGGAACTCTGTGAACTCGTAGATGCGGGGCAGCAATGCCTCGACATCGGCCCGCAAGGAAGCGTCCATGACGCTGTCGGCGGCCTTCAGATAATGGTCCCGCATCATGGAAACGCAGGAACTGGATGGAACCACAATCGTCTCCGCGTCCCGGTACACCTCGACAAAGTGGCGCAGAATCGGGATCGCCTCGTGCAGATATCCGGTATTCCAGTGCATCTGACCACAGCAGGTCTGCTCAGGACGAAACTCGACCTCGTGACCAAGCCTCTCCAACACGCGCACCACAGACCTTCCCGTCTCTGGAAACAGCGTGTCGTTATAGCAGGTGATAAACAGCGAAACCAGCACAGCAGCGACCTTCCCCAACCTAAAGACCTTCGAAGCCTCATATCCCCCATGGGATACCAGCGTCTCTGAGGAACTCCCAGTTCTTTCTTTTGATCATAATCAAAACCGAGCGGGATCGAAATGCTAAGAACGAAAAGCACTTGCATTGATCGTCCGTGTCGGCGTGCGGGAGCGCCTCGCCACCGTCGCCTACCTATCAAGGGCGCCGCTGCACGGAGAAGGGACGGCCGCAGCCGTCCCTTCCTCTACAGCCCGTTTTGTGCCGCCTTCGGCAACCTCTACGCTGCTCCACCCGTTGCGATCAGACCGGGAGCCTCGCTCTTCCGGAGGCGTTTGTCGGAGCGCGGAGACGTCCGGACACCGCACGGATCCATTTCCGTGAGCGGTTCCTTCACGCGATAACCGCCGGACTAGTGTTGATCCTTGGACACCACAAAGTAACGGGCCACCGTGCTGACAAAGTGTTGCGCGTTCCCCTTCGTGGCCACATTGCCCTTCAGAATCTGTTCAAAAGGAATATCCGTGCCGTACTCAGTTCGCGTGTCATCCGCATTCTG
>JAJYZE010000230.1 GCA_021800195.1 Acidobacteriota bacterium | reverse complement strand
GCTCGGGCGGCAGAAAGCTGGCTTCAATGGAGTTGGCCGCCAGTTCGCGAAGCTGCTCCGGCGAGAACCCAAAGCTGCGCTCGGCGAGCAGGTACTCGTCCAGCAGATTGGCGCCGAAGAACGGCGGGTCATCGGAGTTGAGGGTGACCATCAGGCCCTCCTCAAAGTAGCGGCGCGCAGGGTGGGCATGCAGAGCGGGGCAGCAGCCGGTGCGCAGGTTGCTGGTGATGTTCAGTTCCAACGGAATCTGACGCTGCGCCAGGACTTCGATCAGCTCGGGATCCTTCTGAGCCGAGAGGGCGTGGCCGATGCGCTCGGCGCCGATGTTGATGGCCGCCCAGATGCTCTGCGGTCCGGCGTTCTCGCCGGCATGGCAGGTAAGGCGCAGACCGGCCGCTCGGGCGTCGGCGTAGAGATCGCGGAACTCATGCGCCGGACCCAGCAGCTCATCTCCTCCAAGGCCAACGCCTATGATGCTGGGGAAGGAGTACTGTAGCTCCGCAGCCTTGCGAAAGACACGCGTGCAGGCCTCCAGACCGAAGTGCCGCACCGCGTCGACGATCCACAACAGGGAGATGCCGAACTCGCCCTCGGCGCGAGTCCGGCCGAGATCTACCGCGGCGATGACCTGATCGACATCCAGACGCGCCTGCCGATGGAGGATGCCGATGGAGATGTAGGCTTCGGCGTGACGCACTCCCTGGCGCGCCAGGTCGCGCAGCATATTGAAGGTGATCAGCTCGTAGTCCGCCGGAGTGTGCAGCCGCTCGGTGACGGCTTTGAAGCAGAGCAGGAAGCTGGGGAAGTCATGGTAGCTGTAGATGGCGCGCGCGGCGTCAAGCGAAAGAGGGGAGGGATCGTTGCGCGCAGAGAGCTCGACCAGTGTCTCTGGAGTGATGGAACCCTCTAGATGAAGGTGCAACTCGGCTTTGGGGAGTCCGCGCAGCCATTCGATGGGGTCCGGCTTGGCGTCGCCCGGGCCTGCCTGCGGGGCGTTCGGGGGGGTGGGCTGGTGGGGATGCGGAGACTGTCGCGAGTGCGCCATAGGTGGAGTGTCGAGGAGCCGCTTCCGTAGTTGTGAGAGGGACAGCGCGCTGATCGGTGCGACTCTCTCCAGGGTGTCCATGGCTTCCGTCTGAACAGGTTTTGGCCCGAAGAGGAAGCAACCTCTCCGGAAGATGCAAGCCAGATCCGTGGACTTGGCCGGCGCTTCTTCCCGCAGATGGTCTCTGCTCTACTCTTCACTCTACACTGGACCCTTCCGTGAGGCTCGTGGCTCAGCGTGAGGCTCGTGGCTCAGCGCAGCTGCGAGGCATTGGGAAGCGACCGACGGCGCTGGGAACCAGCCGGCCGGGGCCAGAGCGATGCAGCTATTCCTTGCCGGTGAAAAACTCGCTCCGTTTGCGGCTGTAAAAGTAGTAGACGAACAGACCCATGATCAGCCACACAAAGAAGCGGAGCCATGTCATCACGGGCAGGCCGGCCATCAACAGGAGGCAGAACAGGATGCTGAGCGCGGGGAAGAGGGGGCCTCCCGGCACGCGGAAGCCGCGCTGGCGCTCGGGATGCTTGTGACGCAGCACCGGCACCCCGATGGAGACCAGGATAAAGGCGAAGAGCGTGCCGATGTTGGAGAGTTCGGCGAGGGTTCCGACATCAAAGAGGCCGGCGGGGATGGCGACCAGAATCCCGGCGACCCAGGTAGCGAAGGCCGGGGTGCGAAAGCGGGGGTGGACCTTGGAGAAGACATCGGGCAGCAGTCGGTCACGGCTCATCGCGAACCAGACCCGGGCCTGGCCAAGCTGGAAGACCAGAATCGAGGAGATCATGCCGATGATGGCGCCCAGCAGGACGACCAGCCGCGTCCAGTGCAGCAGCGAGCTCCCCGTCTGCTGCGTGAGACGCTTGAGTCCGTTG
Organism: Acidobacteriota bacterium; assembly: GCA_021800195.1. Lineage (GTDB taxonomy): Bacteria > Acidobacteriota > Terriglobia > Terriglobales > Acidobacteriaceae > Granulicella. Next base: position 3,547 of record JAJYZE010000230.1, on the reverse strand, counting down.
ACCACAGGAGCGGCGTCTCCGGCGACGCTCTGCCAAGGAACGATCCCGGTCAGGATGACGGCTACGCCGATGTAAAGGATGGTGCAGACGATCAGCGTGGCGATGATGCCGATGGGAACGTCGCGCTGCGGATGCCGGCACTCTTCGCTGGCCGTGGAGACCGAGTCAAAGCCGATGTAGGTGAAGAAGATGATGCTGCCGCCGGCCAGGACACCGGACCATCCGTTGGGCGCGAAGGGATGGTAGTACGCGGGATGGAGGAAGTGCAGGCCGACGAAGATGAAGGCGAGAATCGCCACCAGTTTGACCAGCACCATGATGTTGTTGGTGCGGGCCGACTCACGGATGCCGCGGACCAGCACCACGGTGAGCAGGATGACGATCAGGAAGGCTGGAATATTGAAGCCGAAGTGCCACCCCGGTTGATAGATGGCGTTGCCCGCCAGGTCTTGCAGGCCCTGGGGCAGATACGCGGGCGAGAGCCACTTGGGGTCGAGCGGAATACCCAGCCAGTCGAGCAGATCGACGAAATGAGCCGCAAAGCCAACCGAGACGCTCATGTTGGAGAAGGCATACTCCAGAATCAGATCCCAGCCGATGATCCAGGCAATCAGCTCGCCGAGCGTGGCGTAGGTGTAGGTGTAAGCCGATCCTGCGATGGGGATCATGCTGGCCAGCTCGGCATAGCAGAGGCCGGTGAAGCAGCAGACGATGGCTACCAGGATCATCGAGAGCGCCAGCGCCGGGCCGGCGCCGGGCCGGCCGGCGATGTGTCCGACGCTGTGGTGAAGCAGACCAAGAATCAGGTCAATCACCGGGGAGGCCTTCCAGTCGCTCAGACCAGCGGGATTGCCGCCGATAGCGGTTCCGATCACGGTGAAGATTCCCGAGCCAATCACGGCTCCGACTCCCAATGCGGTGAGTGAAACGGGGCCAAGGGTCTTCTTGAGCGCCGTCTCCGGAGCCTCGGACTCGCGAATGAGCTTGTCAATGGACTTTGTGGCGAAGATTTGGCGGGCCAGGTACTCGTTCCTCGTCGGTTTGGCAGATGGCAACGATTGTATGCGCTTTTCAAGGAGGTCGCGAAGGGGATGCCAGGCGCTCCGGGCTCTGCGCCCTCCATCATGCAACCAAGCAATGGCTGCGCGCTGTCGGCAAGCAACCATGCTGCAGCGTTCGATTCCCTCGAGAGGCGCCGCCGATTCCTTGATTTCCGCAGGGCCGGCCCGCTGCGCAGCCGCTTGGCGTGATGCCCCAAGGCGCAAAGAAAAAGGCGAGCAGAGGGAATCTGCTCGCCTGGGGACTCTTCCGATCGATGGGGCCGCCTTAAAGCATTTTCAGTGTTGATGGGTGTCCCGAAGAGGGCTTACAGCGGCGTTTTCCTTGGGGAAAACGCCCATAGAAGTCGAGGCATTGGGTACACCTACACTGAAACTGCCTTAGCGCTTGCTCTGGCCGCGGGCCAGCTTGCGTACCTTGGACTTGTTTTCGCCGCGGGGGCCGGTGCGGGGGGCCTTGGGGGCGGCTTTCTTGCGCGCGGTGCGCTTCAGCTTCTTGCGCTCCAGCTTGTCGGTGACGTTCTTGGTGTTTGCCATGTGCCTCTCTTTTTGTTCCGAACTTTCCAATTGGAATGGGACCGGCCGAGCAGTCTCCGTTGTGCCTGCGGATGTTCTTACAACCGCTCGAGCTGGGCGAACCTCTCGACCAGCTTTTTCATGCCGTGACCTCTAAATTGTACGGTAAGCTTGGCATCTTCGCCCTCCCCTTCGCGAGAGAAGATCACCCCTTCGCCGTACTTAGGATGGCGAACGCGGGCTCCTTTGCCCAACTCCAAGCCGCCGGGGGGCGATGCGGCCTCCCGGCTCGGGCGGCCGTGGAAGCTGGAGACGCCTCCTCTGCCAAAGAAAGCAGCGGTGTTATCCAACGGACCGCTTCCGGAGCGCGGGTGCTCCCTGCGGCGCTGGCTGAAACGTTGCTTGGCGTAGGCGCGGGCTCCGGAGCCTGCATCCTGAGACTCATCCTCGTAGGAGAAGTGGCATTCGCCGCTCAGGCGATCCTCGTCGCGGCGGTTCCGTTGCGCGAAAGGCGCCGAGCCGCCAAAGCCGGAGGCTCGCCCCGGGCTGAGATCTTCGATCAGCCGCGCAGGTACCTCGGCCAGAAAGCGCGAGGGCAGCGACGCCTCCGGCATGTCGTTGCCGTAGCGGCGGCGATAGCGCGCCCGGGTCATGATCAGGGTGTCCATGGCGCGGGTCATGCCAACGTAGCACAGGCGGCGCTCCTCTTCCATCTGGACCGGGTCCTGCAGGGTGCGCGAGTGGGGAAAGAGTCCCTCTTCCATGCCGGCCAGGAAGACCAAGGGAAACTCCAGGCCCTTGGCGGCATGCAGCGTCATCAGCGTGACGCGCGCATCGGAGGAGTAGCTGTCGGCGTCGGAGACCAGGGCGGCGTGATCCAGGAACTCAGCCAGCGTCTCTCCGCGAGCGGTGGCGTCGCGCGCCGCGTTGGCCAACTCCTTCAGGTTCTCGATCCGGGAGAGGCTCTCCGGCGTGGCTTCCTCCTCCAGAGCGCGGATGTAGCCGGAGCGATCGTTGAGGAACTTGATGAGCATGGGCAGGCTGGCTGTTCCGTTCGCGGTAGTAGCGTCCGCCACTGGCGCGCTGCCGGGGACATCGAACGGCGCTTCCTTGCTCTGGGCTGCGAGCATGCGGCTGAGATGCGCTGCGTTGGCCAACCGTTGGGCCGTACCGGCTGGGCCCCGGGGCAGGGCGACCGGAGCAAAGGGATTGAAGCTCGCCTCGGCTTCGGGCATCGGCTCTTGCGCCGGCCGGTTGGAATGAGCTTTCTCCGCAGCCGGAGCTGCGAGCTCTTCGCTGGGGTCGAAGTCGAAGCCGAAGTTGAAGCTGGTGTCCGGGCCTGTGCCGTCCTCCTCGGCTGTGAGCGGGGCGTCTGCTTCTTGGCTCTCGGCTTTATTGGACTGAAAGCCGAAGTCGAAGTCCACAGACTCTTCAAGCGCATGCGGAGAAAGAGGAGCAGGCGACGCGCTCGGGCGGTCGCGTTCGGGTTCGCCGGCGTCTTGCAGGCCGGCCACGGCGCGGGCGTCTTCGATGAGCTTGCGAAAGTTGCCAAGGGCGGAGAGAGCGCGCTGCGGCAGCAGCTTCTCTTCTGTAGCGCGGGCCACGGCATCCCAGGTACTGATGCCCGCGCTCAGCGCGATCCGCTCCAGGGTCTCCATGGTGGTTTTGCCGATCCCACGTGGCGGGGAGTTGACGACCCGGCCGAAGGCAATCGAGTCATGCGGGTTCTGCACCAGCTTGAGGTAGCTGAGGATGTCCTTGACCTCGGCGCGCTCGTAAAAGCTGAAGCCTCCCACCATGTGGTACTGGATCTGGTAGCGGCGCAGAGCCTCTTCCACCAGCCGTGACTGGGAGTTGGTGCGGTAGAGCACGGCGCAACGGGGCAGCTCCGCGGCGGTCTCGCGCAGATACTGGGCGATACGGTCGGCGATGAACAGCGCTTCGCTCTCGCCGTCCGCGGCCTCGTAGGAACC
>JAJYZE010000229.1 GCA_021800195.1 Acidobacteriota bacterium | reverse complement strand
GGCGAGAGGGGAGAGGACGCGGCCTTCTACCATCTGCGCAGCCTGGGCTACACGGTGGTGGCGCGGCGCTGGCGGGCCGAGCGCCTGCGCGGCGACTTGGATCTGGTGGCCTGGGACGGCGACACGCTGGTGATCTTCGAGATCAAGACCCGGACGGCTCGGGACTTGGCTCCCGCCGAGAGCGCTGTGGACGGCCGGAAGCAGCAGACGCTGCGCCGGCTGGCCAGGGTTTATCTGCGCCAATTGCCTGGCTCGGCGGGCTCAATGGTTCCCCTGCGCTTCGATATTCTCTCCGTCTACCTGCTCTCCGAAGGAACGGAATTCGAGCATATTCGTGGCGCTTTCACCTTCGCAGAGGAGTGGGGCCGCGCCTGAGGGACGAGTGCGTGCGGGGGAGCGGCGTTGCGTGACGGCGAGTGTTGGCCAACAGGCGCGCCGGCTTTGAGGCCGGTTCGCGATTTTATCTGGACCGTTGTTTAATGGCTGGAGGCGGAAATTGACGCCACGAGGACGCCGCAGATGAGCTTGATGGATGCACCCTCCTACGATCCAACCCGAGATAACCAACGCCGCAATCTCATCATCGGCGCGGTGGTCGCAGTCCTGCTGCTGGGTCTGGTCGCCTTTGCCGGGTATGTCTCCGGCCACGGATGGATGTTCAGCAACCTGGGCTACGAACACCGCGTCAACACCTTCTTCGACGTTCTCCAGGAAAAGGATTATGCCAAGGCTTACGGCATCTACTATAACGATCCGAACTGGCAAGAGCATCCGCAGAAGTACAGTGGTTACCCCCTGGCCCGATTCACTGAGGATTGGACGAAGGATAGTCCGATCCATGAACCGATCACATGGCATCACGTGGATAAGTCCGTGGCTGCCGGGAGCGGCTACTTCGGAACCGGGGTCATCGTGGCCGTGCGTGTCAACGGAGGACACAAGATCTTCATGTATGTGAACCGCGCAGACAAGACGTTGACCTGGCCGGCTCCCTATATCTTCCAGTACTGAGAGCCTTTCGAATCCGGCAAAAGCCATCGCGGTCGATGGGCCGGGCGCCGCCGGACGGGATCTGCGAATGAGAGCTCCGGGCAGCCGAGACGACGCGGAGCGCAGCCGAGAGGACGTTGGAGCACCGACAGGGATGCGGCCTGGAGCAGGCAAGACGTATCCGGAGCTGTCGGGGGAGCCGTCGGGAGCCGTCCGGGAGCCGCACGGGGCGTTGAAGTTTCAAGTAGAGTGGCTCAGCCCAGCAGCATCGCTGCAACTTCCCCCGGCCTGCCTTGAAGGGTGCGGCGTGAGGCGGCCACCAGCAAAACCATGGCCAGCGCTGTAAGCAAGGGCATACCCAGTCCGGCCCGTAGCGAATGGGCCCAGGTGGAGACGCCTCCGGTTGCCAAAGGCAGCAGAGACGAACCGAGCGCGGCGATGGTGAAGGCCAGGGAACTCTCTTTGCGTCTTAGAACGATCGCCAGCAGAAGCGGGTACACAGGGCCCGTAGCCAGCCCGAGGACCCCGGCCGCCAGCAGGGTGACAAAGCCGGCTGGCCAGGCAAGCAGAAGGGCCAGCGAGGCAGCCATCGTCAACACGCTGGAGCCCAGAACGGCGCGCTCGCTCAGCCGCGAGACCCAGGTGGTGGAGTGAAGGATACGGCTCAACAGCGAACCCAGCCAGAGGAACGTGGCCGCGCCGATGGTCGCTCCCAGGGAGTCTCCGGCTCGTTGTGCATAGGATGTCAGCCAGCCGGATGCCGCAGCCTCAATGCCGGTGGCACCAAAGATCAGAGCGAGCAGGGTCCATGGGACGCCCAGGCGGCCCCGCAACCGTGGCGCGGGCAAGATCTGGGCTGGTTGCGCGGGCGAGGGAGCGCCGCTGGCCGTGGACGATGCGGGCTCGGGATTGACTTTGATGCCTATGGCCCAGAGCGCGGCCAGCAGAAAGAAAAGAGCGACGCCGAGCAGAACATGTTGCAGATGGTGCAGGCTGGAGGAGGAGAGCGCCAGCGCTTGCGCCGCCGCGGAAAGGTGGGAGCGAGCCAATGGATGGATAGGCCCCCAACCTGTTGATTGCAGAGCAATCCATGGTCCCATGGCGGCGCCCAAAGCCCACACCAGATTCAAACGCATCAGCTCCACGCGGCGCTGCATGGGGAATTGTTGTGAAACCAGAAGACTGATGGAGGTCATCGTCAACGCCAAGCCAAAGCCGTAAAGGGCTATGGCCGCATAGGCCTCCCAGCGGCTCGCCCCAATCAGGCAACAGGCGCCGAGCGCGGTCAACAAGGAGCCTCGCGCGAGCGAAAAGTGCATCCGTCCACGGGCGCTGTAGGCGCCAAAGATCCCCAGACCGTAGAAGCAGAAGAGAAGGATTCCGCCGCGAGCATCGGTCATGGACCAGCGCAGGAGCAGCAGCGGCATCGCCGCGCCCGGAATCGTAAACCCTAAGCCGGTCGCCATGAAGGTTGCGAACAGCGGAGTCTTCCGTAGAGCCTTGAAACGAGCCTTGCCGCAAAGACGCTTGCTCATCGTTTTGTTTCGCACATCGCGCCCACCCGCAGGCCAGCCCTTGGCAGCCAGCCCGAACCGGGACTCTCCGCCGCTCGAACCCCAACCCACGGATTATACGTCGCGCTGTTCCAGGGGTGGGCCCGGAAGATCTCTGGGCGAAAGCAGAAACATGGATGGCGCAGCGGGACTGTGTGCAGCACTCCAATGTCCGCGCCGGAGAAAGCTGCCGGCCAAGCGCAGAAAAAACCTGCTCCGCGTGAACACGGTTGGAGCAGGCTCGGTTGAGACTCGCAGGTCGGAAAGCGATAAGGCCGGCATTCGCTCGCGCGGTTGCCGGATCAGGAACGCGATTGTGCGACCAGTTGTGCGACCCAGAGGCCGAAGAGAACGACGCTCATCAGCGAGGCAATGGCACCAGCTCCGGCACAGTAGGGCTGGATGAAGTTCACCCGGCGAACGATCTTATCGTTTTCTAGCTGAGAGTCCGGAAGTGCGCTTTCGCTCAGGAATAGTTGGTCCGTTTCATGCTGAGTCAGCGTTCCACGGTAGACCATTAAGCCGACAAACACGGTGACACAGACGCCCCAAAGGATGGCAGCAATGTGTAATGCGCTCATAGTGTCCCCCAGAAACCCTTGATGTTCTGGTCCTCGATACCTTGCTTCTCGCCGCCCTCTTGACTCGGCGGGAGCGAGCAGCCTGGCGGGCGGAACCTTACTGAGCAGAATCATACGCCATAAATGATTGTGTGGAGAGAGCTTTTCGAACAAGTTACCTTTGTTTGTACCCGCTGCTCACTTTGGTCTACACGTTATGGAAAACGACGACTCCAGCGGCTGCAAAGGCAACCAGGATCAGGATGAGGGTGCCCAGCAGGAACCAGACGGCACGGCGGAGTTTCTGCGGGGTGGGCTGGGTGATGCCGAAGGTGCGGTAAAACGCGATGGCTACAGCCTCCAGGAGTCGCATGATCCTCATGGTAATCCTGTTTTGGTTCTGCTGTTTTCACTCTTCTGCAGAGGGGCTCCAGCGTCCAGGCTCATGTCCTGGTCTCTAGATCGGGACAGGATTCCGGGGGCTCCGGCGCAGGTTCTGGGCCTTTTTGCGGGCTGGAGCTCCATCCGTGCATCCCCAGCCCAACGGAGGCATCCAACCAGAAGACAAGCCGGAGTTGGGCTTGCCGGCTAACTTGCTGGCCGAGAGGCCGCGGGCTAGACTGAGATCAGGGTGCCGGAGCGAAGTAAACTTCGGCCCCAAGTCGATGAAGGAGAACCGTTCATGGCCACCATCCCATCCGTTCCGGAAGTCGTCAGCGCACCCGCCGCTGCCTCAACCCCGATCGTGCTTACGCCGGCGGCTGTCGCCAAGGTGAAGGAGATCATGGCAACGCAAGATCCGGTGCCGGCAGGGCTGCGGATCGGTGTGGCTGGGGGCGGATGCTCCGGGTTTCAGTATTCCATGTCCTTTGAGAACTCGGCTGGGATGATGGACAAGATCATGCACTTTGACGATCTCAAGGTCTTTGTCGACGCCACCAGCGCCATGTATCTGAGCGGTTGTACGGTGGATTATGTTGAGACCCTGGAGGCGGCCGGATTCAAGTTTGAGAATCCTCAGGTGAAGTCCACCTGTGGTTGCGGTTCCAGCTTCAGCGTTTGAGGATTTGAGGGGCGGATGGAGATTAGGCTGATGAGCCCCCGAATCCAGCCGGCACGTGTCTGGGCACGTGTCTGTCGGTTGGTACTCCAGCCGTCGAGCTGAGCGGTGGGGTAGCGTTTTTGAAAGCTCGACATGGAGATCCAAAGACCGTCCTGAAAGACGAGCAGTGCTCTTGGCAAGGCCCCGTTGAAACCGGCGGGGCCTTGCCACATTTGATCGCGGGATATACAGCGTTTTCAGTGTTGATGGGTACACCGGACGGGGCGTGCAGTGGCGTTTTCATCGGGGAAAATGCCCATGGAGGTCGAGGCGTCGCGTTACACCTGCACTGAAAACGCTTTAGCGCGCCGACGAAGCAAATCCGGGCATGGAACGTCTAAGCTGGCAGAGAGCCCACCCTTGTAGCGCGGAATTGCCCGCATGAATGAATTCATTGTAAAAATCGCTGACGAACGCGGCCGCGTGCAGGAGCAGACACACGCGGCGGCCACAGCCGCGGAGTTGCGCTCGCGGTTTACGCAGGCCGGATATCTGGTCTACTCGGTCAAGCCACGCTCCGCGTTGGGTCGCAGCGCGAAGAAAAAGATCAAGCTCGATACTTTTCTGATCTTCAATCAGCAGTTTCTGACCCTGATTCGCGCCGGCCTGCCGATCTTGAGTTCCATCGATCTGCTGGCCAAGCGGCAGAAAGATCTCAGCTTCCGGGCGCAGTTGGAGGATGTGGGCGCCCGGGTGAAGACGGGCGAGTCGATCTCGGCCGCGTTTGAGGCTCAGGGGACGGTTCCGTTGATCTACACGACCACGCTCCTGGCCGGAGAGCGTTCGGGAAACCTGGAAGAGGTGTTGCAGCGGTACCTGGACTTCCAGCGGGTCTCGCTGACCTTCCGCAAGAAGCTGCGAGCGGCGCTGATCTACCCAGCGTTTCTCATTGTGATGGTGACGGGGCTTTTCACCTTTCTGATTACCTTTGTGGTTCCGCGCTTTGCCGGGCTCTACGCCCAACTGGGGACCAAGCTGCCTGCGATGACCCTGTGGATGCTGGCGATTGGGCAGGATGCGCAGCATGATGGGCTGTACGCGGTGCCGGTGCTGGCGCTGCTGGCGTATCTTGTCATGCGCTGGAGCCGCAGTGACCGGGGAGCGGACATGATTGACCGGGTACGCGTGAAGACCCCGATCCTGGGCTCGGTCTGGCTGAAGTATCAGGTAGGGCTCTTCTCGCGAACCTTGGCGACGTTGCTGACCGGAGGTTTGCCGCTGGTGCCGAGCCTGGAGACGGCGGCGCGCTCGATCGAGTCG
>JAJYZE010000228.1 GCA_021800195.1 Acidobacteriota bacterium | reverse complement strand
CGGCTTCATCATCTCCAACATTGTGCTGCTCATACCCTTCACTCCGTAAGGCGTGCGCTCCATCAAAAACGGCAGTGGCGGCCCGCTCCCTTCGCTACCCAGAGGGCGCAACACCACGGTATGCAGCTTTACGCCGTCGCGCATCGGAATCATCACCTCGGAGCGCACGTACATCGGCCCGTGATACGAATTTGTGGCCGGGGCGTTCTGCGCCCGCGCCGCTAACGCAGGCAACTCCCGCACCCTCGTCGTGGAGGCTGCCGGCCATCCCCAAGCCGCAGAGGCTGCGGCGACTATGGCCGCCAGACCCATGCCATGACACAGCCGAAACCATCCCGAGCGCATTCCATCTCCTCTTCCAGCAAACTGTAAAGCGCAGGTTCCAACACCCGTCTCTTATAGCATTTTCAGTGTTGCCGGGTATACCGGAGAGGGCGTGCAGTGGCGTTTTCATTGGGGAGAACGCCCATGGAGATCGAAGCGTCGCGTTACACCTGCGCTGAAAAGGCTTTAGCGGGCAGTCGCTCTCAGAGCCAGTGGCGCAAAGATACCGCCCTGCACGGGACGGGCTCGAAACGCTATGCTGTTTCCCGTCACGCTGCTGTACCAGTCGCTGAAAGGCAGCCGCTGAGGCGTGGTATTGGCGTAAGCGTAGACACGTTCCATCAGTTGTTGCTTAATGGGCTCATCGGCCAACCACGCGGCGACGAACATCTCCCAGTCGGTCTTGGCGTAGCTATGCGGCGCCTGCAGGGGCAGGCCAAAGGCATTGCTCACCTTGGCGTACCAGGCCGCCTGCATCTTGCGGATCGACTCAGGAATCAGCCCGGTGGCCAGCATCCGATCCGCGAATCCGTTGTAAAGCGTGCCCCAGGTACCATCGCCCCCGCCCGCGCCGTTGTAGGTCAAGTCCAGATGCTCTCCGGATGGATCGGTTGCATGTTGAGTCCAGAACTTCATGTACTCTTCGGCCAGACTCCGGTAGTGGGCGGCCTGCTCCGGCTGGTGAGCGGAGGTTGCGATCTGTCCCATGGCCGCCACCGCGACAATACCCTTGATCGCCAGGTTGACGCTGTGAGCAATCGATCCCGCAAAGTCGTCCGTCTGATTCTGAAAGCCGGGATCGGGCAGGTTGCGGGTCAGATAATCAGCCCACTGCTTCAGAATCCGGTAATGTTCCTTGGCGAAAGCCTTGGCGTCTTCCGCCATCGCACCGCGCAACAACGCTGCCATCAGAATCAGCATGTCACCCGATTCTTCCACCGGCATGTCTTCCTCTTTGCCGTCGTTGTGCCCAGTCGCATTGGGATAAGCAGCGCCAAGATCGTGCTCAGCGAAGACTCCAGGCCAACCACCCTTCTCCGCATAGGCCAGCAGCGGCGTCAACAGCAGCTTTAGATATCCAGGATCCAGATAGATCCAGACCGGAGCGGCGGGGTATAAGACATCCACCGTCGAGACGTTGCCGTCGCTCGAAATCTCCTTGAGAAAGGCCCACGGCTCGCCATCCGGCCCTTGCACCAGTTCTGTGCCGCCATAGGCCTGGCGCAGCGCCAGGACACACAGACCCTCGTAGGACGTGCCGCCAACCTCACGCGCGTCGGCGATCACTCTTGCATCCAGACGGGCGGCACGTTCGAAGGCGGCTTCGGCATCCTGATGAAAGAACGCCAGCATCTCCTCCCAGCCTTTAAAGTAGCTTTTCCACAACGGCGACAGATGCTTGCCGAGATAGTTGATCGCGGGCTGCCGGATGTGGCCGATGCTGAATGTGGTGCGCTGAGCCGTAGCCCCGACGTGGCCCAGGTCTACGCTGAAGCCAAAAACAGGCGGATGCTCGCCGATCGTAGAAGGGCCGCTATCGCCGCTGGCGGTCAAGCGGCCATGCCGCGCAAACTGGCCGCGCACCACCGGGCCGTCGCCGAACTGTACGCTGAGACCGTGATGCCGGTTCGTCGCCCAGAGAATACTGCCCCATGCGGCAAACTCTTTCTGTTCGGTGAGCGGCTGCGCCTGCTCCAGTTGCAGCGCCCAGGCCCGCACACCTTTCGCGTGCTTCAGCCGCGAGGTAATCTTCCGGCCGCGATCGCAGCTCACCCAATCGCCGCCGATGTCCATATAAAGCTCCACCTTGTGGCGCGAGCCGTCCATGCCGCGCACCGTCACGTGGATGTAGCTCAGGGGTATGGATTGGCGCTTGAGATCTCCCGGCTCAATGGGCGAGAGAAACTCAACCACCAGAGCAACACCCGCGGCCTGCAGTTCGAACCGCGAACACGTCGGGGTCACCTTGAGCGCTGTCTGATCCAGCGCGCGGGGAAAGTCGTGGACAGTACGCGCTGTGCCATGATTGCCATTGGGCGCAGGCAGGGCCAGCTTTGGATCCCCCATGAACAGATAGGCGGTTCCGTCAATGCGCACAATGCCGGCCATCTGCATCGTGCTGCCTTGCCAGAACTGGGGCCAGGTGCCCGGAAGCAGTGTGGCGGGCAACCATGCGCTCAGATAGGGCTGGCGCACCGCCAAGGGCACGGCCGGCGGACGGATGGGCGTGGCGGCAAGCGTCGTGGGGATTGGTTCTGCCTGGGCGGTTGCGTTCGAGGCTCCGCCCAGTCCCGAGGATTGGGCGATGACCGCATCCTCGGTAAACAGTGCGGATAGGCCGGCAGCTCCGGACCAGCGCAGAAGATCCCGCCGCGAGATTGCAGCCGTATTGGCGGCGCCCCCGGCTTGGCCGGAATCAGCTATGTTCTGCTTGATCATGGCATCTTCCCTGGATGGGAGTTCACGGGCGCCGATCGGCTTTGCGACGATCGCTTCCTTCGCCGACCAACCGCGAGATGTCAGAGTAGCATAACGAACCGGCAGGAATCACTTAGGGAGAGACGCCGCAGGGAAACATTCTGGCCCGCGAGCCGCCGATAGCTCCAGCTCGCGCGCCGGCCTTCACAGAGCCTTCACAGAGAGTTGAAGCCGGCGACTTCCGGCGTTGGTTTTGCTACCCCCAAAATAGCCGGAAGGACACCATTGCAACGTAGATCCTGGCAATCTGGACCGAGGCAGGACGAAACGCCCGCCGTGAAGGATCTTCGGTCGCTAACGGATGGGACACCTTGGGCGATTCCACCCCAGCACCAACAGCCCCGGCCTCTGGAAGTTGCGGCCGCACAGCGACTCTGCTTGCCTTTAAGCTCGCGTTCAATCTCACCTTCGACCGAGAAGATCAAGGCGATCTGAGACATTGACAAATCCAGGACAAATTGCGGTCTGAGTTCTTGCTTCGAGGTGCAATAATTCTTGTTATGACGACCAACGAAAACCTCACCATGCCGGCGATCGCCCGGGAACGACTCGAGCGCCTGCAAGCTCATACCGCCAGAATTGGGGTGATCGGTCTCGGTTACGTAGGGTTACCGCTTACGCTTTTGCTCTGCGCCGCAGGCTTCCAGGTCACCGGATTTGATATCGATGAGAAGAAAATCGCCGATCTGCAGGCGGGCCGCTCTTACATCTTTCGAATTGACAGCGATGAGATCAAACAGGCTCGTGAAAAGGGCTTTCAAGCCACCACGGACTTCTCCCAAATCTCCGCGCAGGACGCGATCATCCTATGTGTGCCCACTCCGCTGACAGAACATCGCGAACCGGACGTCAGCTTCATTGAGAAGACGGCTCAGTCCGTCGCCCCATGGCTCCGCGAAGGGCAACTGGTGGTTCTGGAGAGCAGCACCTACCCCGGCACGACCGAGGATCTGATGATTCCCATCCTGCTCGACGGAAGCGCCTCCGGCCTGAAGGTTCAGGGACGCGGTCCGGTCTTGGATCAGGGTGTCTTCTATGTAGCGTTCTCACCGGAACGCGAAGATCCAGGCAACATGACGGTGGCGCGCAAGGATATCCCCAAGGTGGTGGGTGGACACGATCCCATCGCCACGGAGCTGGCGGCTACGCTCTATGAAGCGATCTTCATCAAGTCAATTCGCGTCTCTTCCACCCGCGTGGCGGAGATGACCAAACTGCTGGAAAACATCTACCGCTGTGTCAACATCGCTTTGGTCAACGAACTCAAAGTGCTCTCCCTGCGCATGGGAGTCGATATCTGGGAAGTCATCGACGCGGCGGCCACCAAGCCCTTCGGCTTTCAGCCGTTCTATCCCGGACCCGGCCTGGGAGGCCACTGCATTCCTATCGATCCGTTCTATCTGAGCTGGAAGGCCAGGGAGTACGACTTCCATACCCGCTTCATCGAGTTGGCAGGAGAGGTCAACGGAGCCATGCCGGAGTATGTGGTGCAAACCGTTGGCCATGCGCTGAACCGGCACAAGAAGGCGCTGAATGGATCCAGGATCTTGATGCTGGGCATGGCCTACAAGAAGGATATCGATGACCTGCGCGAGTCCCCCTCGCTGACCATCATCGAGCTTCTTCGCCGCGAAGGCGCTGAGGTTCTCTACAACGATCCTTTCTTCCCCACCGTGGGCAGGGGCCGGCATTACAACCTGAACATGACCTGCACCCCGCTGGAAAAGCTGGAGCAGTACGATTGCGTCCTGATCGTGACCGATCACTCCGATTATGACTACCGCGAGATTGTGCGTTCCGCGCAGTTGGTTGTAGACTCTCGAAACGCAACCAAAGGAATCATCTCAGACAAGATCGTCCGGTGTTAGGACGCGCTCCCTCCGCGCGACATCCGGCGAGCCGGCAGCGCCCGCCAGCAATCTCTTACTCGTCGCAGCCGCTGGGCCCTCCGGCAGGACAACTCCGCTGGAGGGCTTGTTCGCCGGTGTTTGCGCCGCAGACCATCACCGCAACGAAAGTTATCTCTGGCCAGGCATGGCTCAACGAGACCCCCATCCATCCACGAGCCTCGACTCCTCAGGCGCAAAAAGACTCGATCTGAAATCCAGAAAGAGCTCAACGACGAACGACACTCAAGTCATTCTTCAATCCACTCTTACCTGCCCACAGTTCGGCCCAGCCACGCTGGAAGAGATGCCCACCGACTCCCGCCGCTCCTTCCAGAAGGGCGCAGGGGGCCGCGCCGCCATGCGGCCGCATCTTTGAGGCTGCAGCGTCTTCCTCTCTTATGGCTCGGTCAATTGCTCCGGTCCAACTGCGGGGCTCCTGCCGCCATTGAGTTCGTTGTGGCGATAGATCATCTTCAGCGCGGATGCCTTGGCCCGGTTCGCTTGCTCTAGCCGCGCCTCAAAAAAATCAATGAAGGATGGATCCGGTGCGAAACCCAAGCATGTCTCAGCCTATGACATCTTCAGGGCTGGCATAAGGCGACACCTTCGCTTCGATAGGCGTCTTCTTCGGACAGGAGTACGACCGCACGGCCAAATCGATCTTCGGCAACCTTGCAAGCTCCACCCAAAGGTCAGAGACAGAGAGAGAAACAAGTGCGGGTGCGGCTTGGAGCAGATCCCCAAGGGTTTGGAGATCAGACGGTCAGCAGAGATCCAGGAAGTTGCCTTCATCCC
>JAJYZE010000006.1 GCA_021800195.1 Acidobacteriota bacterium | reverse complement strand
CTGGACAAGGCTGAAGGTGAGGAGAGATTCACGAAGCTTCGCGACTGCCCGTTAATGTGGACGGTAAGAGGAGATGCCATACAAAATGAGCCTAGCAAAGTCCAAATTCAGGGTCCAAATTCAGGGTTCAAATTCAGGGACCAAATTCAGGCGACAGTGATTGTGGATCTCTCTTTACTGGGCCGGAAACCGACGGTCAAAGTGGCCGGGTCACGGAGCCGGAGCCGGAAGCGCCACGGAAGACGCTCAGCGGGTGTGCCAGAGAAGGTTGAGAGGTCCCTTTCCATGCCCCAGGTTGGGAGCATTGCGAATGGCTTCGGCAACAAAGTGCTTGGCTCCCCGGACGGCTTCGACCGGGGAGTCCCGCAAAACCAGGTGACAGAGTAGCGAAGCGGAAAACGCGCAGCCCGTACCGTGAGTGGAGTTGGATTCGATGTGCTCCCCAGCGTAGCGGTGGACTTCTCCGGACGGCAGGAGCAGCAGATCCGTGGGTTGAAGCTGGTCACCCGCCGTGGCGACGATGTGCAGATGGGGATGGCGTCGGGCCAGGAAGCGGGCGGCGGCCTCCGCTTGCGAGACGGTTTCCACCGGTAGAGAGGTCAGCGAAGAGAGCTCTTCCCAGTTAGGCGTGATCCACGTGATCTGAGGCAACAGAACTTGGTGGAGAAGTTCGATGGTGTCAGGGGGCAGAAGGTGGGCACCAGAGGTTGCTCTGAGAATGGGATCGAGGACGATCGGAGGGATCGGCGGGCCGCCGGAACTCCGATTCCCTTCCGACCCTGGCCTCATGGAGAGGTTGAGCGCGGCGATAGACTCTGCAACTGCGGTAGCGGCTGCCGCCGAGCCTAACATGCCGATTTTGATGCCTGCCGGCAGAAGATCAGCCGCCAGGTGGTTCAGGGAGCGGCGTAAAAAGGAGGGGTCTACCGGAAGAACCTCTTCCACGCCCAGTGTGGATTGCACGGTGAGCGCAGTCAGGACGGAGGTTCCGAAGAAACGATGGGCGGAAAACGTTGCAAGATCAGCCGAGATCCCGGCTCCGCTGGAAGGATCGTGACCCGCAACGCTCAGGAGGGTACGGGGACCAGCTGTGACGCGGGACCAAAAATCAGACGCGTTGGGTCTACCCGACAATGCACCAACGCTATCACAGTGCCGCAGAAATTGCAAGCAAAAAACAAGTCTAAATACCTTTTATTTGTTTGACTTAGGCTATCCAGGAAGAGACAATATTCAGTATGAGTGATCCTACGATGAATAGCGTGGAAGAGCTACAGGGAAAGAGAGGCCGCCAGCGCACCCGCGCCGGCGTGCTGGCCGTAACCCTCGGACTGACGGTCTCCCTCGCTGCAAGTCCTACGGTGAAACGAGACCATGCTGTCTTGACGAACAATCCACCGTCTGGCAAGACAACGGCAAAGCGTCACTGGTTCCAGATTGGCAAAGCCTCCTGGTACGGAGGAGCCTTTAACGGGCGGAAGACCGCGGATGGGGAGACGTACGATATGTACGCCATGACCTGTGCCCACCGCACGCTTCCGCTGGGAAGCTGGGTTCGGGTGACGAATCTTGAAAATAGGAGATCCACCATCCTTCGGGTAAATGATCGTGGCCCGATGCCGATGAATCGCATTGTGGATCTCTCCTATGCGGCGGCGAAGAGGCTCGGCGTAGAAGGATTAGCCAAAGTGCGCCTTGAAGTCGTCGATCCAGACGACCCAAAGATGGCCGGGCAGATGGTTGCGGAACTTGGCATGAACGATCCTTCCAAGCTGCCTCCGGCCGGTGATCTGTCGGCGGAGAGCCTGCTGACGCCTGAGTTGATCGCTCATCTGGGCAGATAGATCATGCAGGAAGCGGCGCTGGCAGACGGCAGAAGCGGGCAAATCTTCTTGATGGCCGGGCGGAGACAATCCCCGGGAGGGCCTGTGCCTTCCCTGCCCGAAAGACCTTTGCGGCCTCGCCGGTTTGCGGCAAGATACAGATCTTCCGCCTTGCGGGGGTTTCCCGAAACGGCCATTCCTGGGCATTCCCCTGGGCGTTCCAGGGGCGAACGCTGCTCAAGGTCACGGGCTTTGGCAAAGGCGATGCAGAGAGGCGCCTAGATTTTGAAAGATCCTTACAACAGCGAAACGCCCGGCGCACGCCGCGCGCTTTGCTGTTCAAGGCTGACTTCAAAACAGCGCGGCATGTTGCCCCGGCCTGACGAACCGTAACAGTCGCCGGTAGAAGACCGGATCCCGATCTGCCGCCCCTGACAGCGTATGCGTCAGCACGCCCTAAGGCGACCGTGCGTAATGGGCATATCGCTAAGGCGCAGCGCGAGCGATTTGGCTCCGCCGCCCCCTTTCATGAACTCGCTGAGTTCGAGTTGGACCACATCGAAGCCGGCGTCGAAAAGCCGTGTCGCCAACTCCCGGGTGATCTCACCGGTGAAGATGGTGCGTCCAAGATTCAACGCGCAACAAGCCATGTGAGTTGCGTCAAGTTCCGAGACGGCGATTCGGTGATTGGCTGGGTAAGCCGTTTCGATGGCGGCGACGGCGGCAGGGTCAAAGGCCCCGGGGTAGTAGAGGATGTAACCCGTACCCTCACCCGTGGGATTCGCCAGTGGGGTGAAGCAGGTATCCAGGTGGTAGAAGCGTGGATCCGACAGGTGCAGCGAGGTAATGGGGATCTGCCACGCAGCGGCCACGTGGCGGTGCGCAGCGCGGCAGGTACGCACGCCGTGCGCCGCCCAAAGGGCTGTCCCTTGATCGTTAAAGGCCACATCACCCTCTCCTTCGAAGGGAGTCTCGCGCGGGGTCTCCCAGATCAAGAACCCTTCACTGATCAGCCAGCGCCGAAGGTGGGCGGTTTCAGGGCGACGCTGTAGCGGATTGAAGCTGGAGATGGCCGCCACGCCATGATGAATGAGGGCACCATGGGAAAGGAAGACCATGTCCGGGCAGCCCGGCTCTGGACGCAAAAGGCGAACGTCCGCCACGCTGCGTAGTACATTGTGCATGCTCTTCCACTGCGCAAAGGCAAGGTCGCGAGAGGATCGATGAACGTTGCTCGCCATCCAGGGGTTCAGCACGTAATCGATGCCGTACCACTCGGGTGGACACATCAGATAGGTTGGACGGGTGAACTGGGGCGTGGAAGCGAAGAGCTTGGAAGCATCGGGTGAGACGGCAGTGCTGATGACCATAATGAAGAAGTTCCTGTTACCGTGAAGGAGTTTCCTCCCCAGAGACAACCTTCGTCAAGTGGGGGAAGGTTACTCGAAGGGATACTTGCCCGAAACGCACAGTTGGTGAGACGCCTCCACAAGCAAAAAGGTCCGCCGGCGGGCGAACCTTTTGATGGTACGTTGATCAAAAACTATGTTGAAAAGTCTCAGCCCGGATGGGGTAAACCGCGAGACGCAGTCGAAGATCATCAAGAGAAGCAAGGATTTTGCCGGCATCCTTGCTGGAGTTGCTCGTTCCACAAGCTCTCAGGAGGCTGCTGAGGAGATTCGAAGATCCTTCATGCGGCGCTCCAACTGGCGGAACCTTTCCAAGCTCAGGCCATGGCGAAAGAATCTCCCGGAAGGTAGACTTCAGCCTTCGTTTGCTCTCAGAGCTTTTCGAAGAAGTCACAGGCCGAGCAGGAGATATAAACGCCGCCCGGGATGCCACGCTCACGGTCCTTGACCCGCTTGACAATGCGGGTGGGCTTGGAGCACTTGGGACAATCCGTGCTCTTCTGTGTATCCATGACCTTCTTGCGGTCTCCGGTCTTGGCAATCTTTGCCATTGTCATGATCTCCTGGAACAAAAGTGAGGCCCGCACAGTGCTGAGCGACCGTGCTGGATCCGTAACGGGCTAGGCGGGTGGGCTGGGCCGAACAGGGGGTCGCAAGAGCGCAAGGCGGATTGAATCGCTCCTTTGAGTTTACACGATCGGAGACCCTGCCTTCTGTCTGCGGAGGACAGGCCGTGGCTATAGAGTGTCGCGTCAGGGCTGAGACGGCGGCGCCCCTGGAGGCGATCCTGGAGGCGATCCTGGCGACGATCCTGGCGACGATCCTGGGGAAGTTGGGTTGACGAAGGGCGAAGAAGGGCTGGAAGCAAGAATCTGAACCAGGGGAGCAGGTGACGGGTTGTGTCCGGCAGGCGCAGATGTGTCCATCGGGTAACCGCCGGGCGCAGGGGGACGATAGGTATACTCCCAGGCGTATTGGCGTGTCACTCGCAAGACCACCACAATAGAGACCAGGAGCACGGCGCCGGTTAGCATCCCTGCCTCCGGCCCATAGGCACCGCCGGTCAGCCATTGCGGGCCGGCAGCAGAGGTGAAGACGAGATTGCTGTAGCTGACGTCTCCAGAGAGAGGAATGCCGAAGAGGACGGCTAGCACTGCGTTCCAGCCGAAGTGAACTCCCCACCCGATCCAGAGAGCCCGGGTTCGCAGGTAGCAGGTGCACAGGAGGATTCCGAACAGAAAAGTGTTCAGGACACTGAAGAGAGTGTCGTCGGGACGAAGGCTTCCCAAAGCGGCGTAGAGGAAAGAGAGGAAAAATGTGGCGAAGCCTGAGTTGGTGGCGGCAATCATCTCCATAAAAAGAAAGCCGCGAAAGACAATCTCGACGGTGAGTGTCAGCAAGGCGAGGGTCAACAGGCTTACCACGGCCAAGCCAAGATTTTCCCAGGAGAAGTCGAACTGGGGATGGAGGGATCCAGTCAGAACCATCGGCAAAAGAGCGGCCAGAACCATGCCCCATCCGATGGCCGCTCCGCGCATCCACTCTTCGCGGGTGGTAGCGCGGTTTGGTAGAGCGTTGCCGGCTCGAAGGCCGTAGCCCCGGCCGTCTTCCTCCCGGGTCGAGGGCCGGGTTGCCATCCAGCTTAGGGTGGCAAAGCCCCAGAGAAGGAGGAACAAAAGAAAGGCTTGCTGAATCAGGTCGTTGAAGAGTGAGAGGTTGAAGCGAATCGTTAGCCCGTTGGCAGCGCGAACCGCGAGGCCTCGGGCGGCGATGACCCACACCCCTCCCCCCAGAAAGAGGAGCATGTGGAAGGGGCGTTGGCGAGAGGATGGAAGCAAAGATGGCAAAGGTAGGAAGACTCCTTTGTTTCAGACGATTCTTTCGAAGATTGGATACAACCGTTGGGACAATGCAGCGATGACCCACCCGCAAGATGAGATGCCGATCAACCTCCTTCCAGGTGAATGATCTCCCAAACCGATGAAGTAGCGTTCTGTTCACTTCTCGGGAAGCAATTCCCGGCGAGGGTCAAGACGGCCTGCTCCTGCCTGGATCAGGCCGTGGTGTAGAACTGAGCCATCTTCCTGAACTTTTGATAGCGCGCTGACAGAAGGTCTTCGACGGAGAGGCGCTGCAAGTCGCGCAGATGTTCTACCAATCGCTCATCGATGAGCTTTGCCGCCGAAACCGGATCATTCTGCGTTCCTCCCTCCGGCTCGGGGATGACCTCATCGACGCAGCCCAAGCGCTTCACATCGTATGCCGTGTAGCGCAGCGCAACGGCCGCCTCCTGTTTGCGGGATGCGTCCTTCCACATGATGGAGGCACAGCCTTCCGGTGAGATCACCGAGTAGATAGCGTTCTCCAGCATCAGGACGCAGTCCGCGACGGCCAGCGCCAACGCTCCGCCGGAGCCGCCTTCACCGGTGATGGTTGCAATCGTCGGCACTCGAAGCCGGGACATCTCCAGAAGGTTGCGGGCGATGGCTTCAGCCTGACCACGCTCCTCGGCGCCCAGACCGGGATTGGCTCCGGCACAGTCAATGAAAGTAAAAACCGGGCGATGAAACTTCTCCGCAATCTTCATGGCCCGCAGCGCCTTGCGATATCCCTCCGGATCAGGCGAGCCAAATTTGCGGGCAACCCGCTCCTTGACGGTGCGGCCCTTCAGATTGGCGATCACCATCACCGGTTGGCCGTGGAAGCGCGCCATCCCCGCAGTCATGGCAGGATCGTCCGCAAACTGGCGATCTCCGTGAATCTCGCTGAAACCAGTGAAGAGCGTCTGAATAAAGTCCATCGGATAGCAACGTTGTGGATGCCGAGCTAGCTCGGTTTTTAGCCAAGCTGCCGGAACCGGTGGCGCGGGCTGAAGGGAGTTCTTTGTCGATGTCTTATCTGCCATCTCTTTTACCAAGATGATTGTACGGGACAAATGACTCCGTGGGCGGCCTGCGGCAAGAGCGGGCCGGCCCGGGACGCCGCAGAACCGTCGTTCCACGGGAGCCCCTACCGTCCCGCAGAACCAGGGCAGGGACCGGTCAGCCAGGCCGGCGGCCGAGCCTGCGAAAGGGCTGTGCCGAACGAATCGCTTACTGAATGATCTGTACGGAGCCGCGCCCCACCAGAGCCTCCACCTTTTCGATGAAAGCCATGTCCGCTCCCACCTGGAGCCCCTTTGGCTCCAGGTCTACCGCGAACTGTTTGGGCTCTTCCAAGCGCAACATCAGCTTGCCCTCGCCGGGAAAGGAACGAAAGACAGCCTCCAGCTTCGAGAGAAGATCGGTATTCTGATGGTGCATGGGGACATGGATGCGCAGGGCCTGCGGAAGCTTGATTTGAACGTCCTCCAGTGCCGTAATGGCGCTGACGGCCAGCTTGGGAGCGGAATCCTCGTCGCCGCGCAAGCTGCCGCGCACCAGCACCGGCACGTCAATCTTCAGCTTTTCGGACAACTTCTCGTAGGACGAGGAAAAAGCGATCAGGTCGATCCTGCCCACGCTATCCTCCAGCGTGGCCTGGGCATACATCTCTCCGGTACGCTTCGATTTGGCGACCTTCAGGCCTGTAATCACGCCGGCCATCTGAATCTCATGGGAGCCATCGTCGCCGCGGCCGCGGCGGAACGGTTGCGGCTCAATCTTCATCTCGCAAGCCGTCACAGTGTCGATCACCTTCAAATTGCGTAGCTTTTCCCGATATCGCTCCAGGGGGTGGCCGCTGACAAAAAAGCCCAGAACCTCCTTCTCATACTGCAGACGAATATGCTCGTCCCAATCTGGCGCCTCTGGAAGAGCGTCGTCATTGCGAGCCGGCCCAAGCTCGTCAAACATGCCAAAGAGACCGTGCTGGCCGGAGGCGGAGTCGCGTTGCGATTTCTGGGCTCGCTCGATCGCCTTGTCCAGGGCCGCAAAGACGCGGGCGCGGGGGCCAAAGGAGTCCAGAGCGCCTGCCTTGCAAAGGCTCTCCAGCACGCGCTTGTTCATCAGGCGGAGGTCCACTTTCTCACAAAACTCATAGAGCGAATGGAAGCCGTTCTTCCCTGCCGCTTGCAGTTCGGCGCGAGCGCTCAGAATAGAGTCAATGGCGTTGCGGCCCACGTTCTTGATAGCGGCCAGACCAAACAAGATCGAATCGCCTGTGGGAGTGAAGTTCGCGGCGGAGACCTGGACGTCAGGCGGGATGACGGAGATGCCCAGCTCGCCGCACTCCGCAATGTACTTCACCACGTTCTCCGGCTTGCTGGTCTCCGAGGTGAGCAGCGCCGCCATGAACTCCACCGGATAATGGGTCTTGAGCCAGGCAGTGTGGTAGGCCAACAAGGAGTAGGCGGCTGAGTGTGACTTGTTGAAGCCGTAACCCGCAAATTTGGCCATCTGGTCAAAGATTTCCCCGGCGGCGGCTTTGGGGTAGTTGCGCTCCGCAGCACCGGCCAAGAAGACTTCGCGCTGCTTCTCCATCTCGACGACGTCCTTCTTCCCCATGGCGCGGCGCAGCAGATCGGCTCCGCCCAGCGAGTAGCCACCAATGAGATTGGAGATCTGCATGACCTGCTCCTGGTAGACCATCACGCCAAGCGTCTCGCGAAGAATGGGCTCCAGATCGGGCAGGATGTATTCCACCTCGCGCCGGCCCCACTTGCGTTCAATAAAGTCGTCGATCATCGACATCGGGCCCGGCCGATAGAGCGCATTCAGCGCCGTGAGATGCTCGATCGAGTTGGGCTTGTACCGGCGCAGAACATCCTGCATGCCGCTGGACTCAAACTGGAAGACCCCGGAGGTGAGCGCCCGGTGAAAGACGCGCTCAAAGGTCGCCTCATCCTCCAGGTCGATCATGGCCAGATCCACCTTTTCTCCTTCTCCCCGGTTCGCCTCGATCAACTTCAAACAGTCGTCGATCACCGTCAGCGTGGTCAGGCCCAGGAAGTCCATCTTGAGAAGCCCCATCTTCTCCACAGCCTTCATGTCGTAACTTGTGACGATTGCATCATCTTTTGTTCGTGTTACCGGAACAAGTTCGGTGAGCGGTTGAGGTGCGATGACAACCCCTGCGGCGTGTACCCCGGCGCCGCGCACCAGACCTTCCAAGCGCTGGGCCGTGTCGATGAGTTCCTTGATCTTTGGGTCAGAGTGATACGCCGAAGCCAACAAAGGGTTTTCCTGGAGAGCCTGTTCAATGGTGATGCCGATGGTGGTGGGGATGAGCTTGGCGATGCGGTCCACCTCGCCATAGGGCATGTCCAAGACTCTGCCAACATCCTTGATCGCCGCTTTGGCGGCCATCGTATTGAAGGTGATGATCTGAGCTACCTGATCATTTCCGTACTTGCGCCGGACATACTCGATGACCTCGCCGCGGCGATTCATGTCAAAGTCAATGTCAATGTCCGGCATGGAGACCCGCTCGGGATTCAAGAATCGCTCAAAAAGCAGATCGTTTTGCAACGGATCAATGTTGGTAATCTCCATGACATAGGCCACTAGCGACCCGGCAGCTGAACCACGGCCCGGGCCCACGGGAATGCCCTGCTCTCTTGCATAGCGAATGAAGTCCCATACAATCATGAAATAACCTGGAAACTTCATCTGTTGGATGCATTCAATCTCGCGTTGAAGCCTGGTCTCATAGTCGGCGATGGAGCGGCGAAGCTTGCCGGTCTCTTGCAGGTGTCTGATTGCGGTCTCCCGGCGGTGACGCCAGCCGGCTCGGCAGACCTGCTCGAAGTATGCATCCAGATCCATTCCGTCGGGGCAGTCGAACTGGGGAAAGGGATTCTTTACCTTGGAGAGCTCGAGCTGGCAGCGCTCCGGAAATTGCATGGTGCGGGTACAGACCTGGGGCGCATGAGCGAAGAGGCGATGCATCTGTTCAGCGCTCTTGATGTAGAACTCCTGCGTGTCAAACTTGAAGCGCTTGGGGTCGTTCATACTCCCCCCGGTTTGAACGCAAAGTAAAACCTCGTGAGCTCGGGAGTCCTGATCCTCGATGTAATGCGAGTCATTGGTGGCAATCAGCGGAATATCCAGGTCCTTTTCCAGGCGGAACATTGCTTCTGTGACAGCCTTGTCCGGCTCCAAATGGTGATCCTGGATCTCAAGGAAGAAGTTTCCCCGTCCGAAGAGCGTCTCCAATTCACCGGCGGTTCGTTTGGCCAGATGGTAGTTTCCCGCCATAATGTGCTGACTCACCTCACCGGCGAGACACCCGGAGAAGCAGATCAGTCCTTCCGTGTGTTTGGCCAAAAACGACTTGGAGACCCGAGGCTTCTTGTAAAAGCCGTGCAGAGCGGCCTCGCTGGAGAGCCGGACCAGATTTTTGTAGCCTGCCTCATTTTCTGCCAACACCAGCAGATGGTTGTACTTGGAGTCCGGGTCGGCGTGCTCGCGCAAATGGGACTCCTCTTTGCAGACATAGAGCTCACAGCCCAGGATCGGCTTGAGATTTCTCTTCTTCAGCGCATCGAAAAAGTGAACAGCGCCGTGGATGTTGCCATGGTCGGTGATAGCGGCAGCCTTCTGGCCCAGATTAGCTAGATGTTTTGCCAGCTTATCAACGTCGCAGGCCCCGTCCAGCAGGGAGTAGTCCGTGTGCAGGTGGAGATGGGTGAACTCGGCGGCCATAGCGGTAGTTTACGTATCCCCCGCCTCGGGCGGAAGGTCCATGCACTGCGGACGCCTCAAGCCTTGCCGAGATGGCGGGGTAGAGGCGTATCCGAAGGCTCCGCTGTCGGCGCTGGAGCTCTTGGTGGATGTTCAGGACTTCCAACGCCGCGCCTCAGCGCAAGGCAGCCTTCTCTGCTCCAGTCAAGGGGAGATGATGGATCTGCTTGAGGAGCGTGACCAGGCTTTGATCCACTTTGGCCAAATTGTTGTCAAAACCGAAGTGGGGATCGTCGATCGCCCAAAGGATGACCTTGCTGCCTGGGAGGGTAACTATAATAGCCACTCCATTTTCAGGATCATTGTTAAGGTGAAAGACGACATCAGCGAACTGTGGTGTTTGAACGAGCTGGTAGTAGCCCCAGGCAGACAGGTCCGCTTGCAGATCCTTGATTTCAATTCTCTTGATTTCAGTACTTCTGATGGAAGCAGGAGGTTTTGCCGACCAGCCGGCCTCCAGATACACCTTCCTGGCGTTGAAGAATTGAGGGGGAATAGGTCCAACGGCGCGGATCAGCGTCTCAAGGGACGGTCGCAGAGCGGTATTCGCGCTTAATCCAGAGGATCGGACGGGAGGTCGGGAGACCCGAGTGCTTAGCTGATAGGTGAGCCACTCGATGGACTGAGCCAGCGCGATCTTGCCTTTGGGAACATTGGCTCCGCGTCCGGCCCGCACCTTGATCGTGTCGATAGGGATGGGATTGGCTCGGTCCTTTCCGGGGTCAAAGATGACGAGTTGGAGACAAGGCTGATGCTGGCGTCCCGTGGACCATCCGTAGGCGGGAGTAATGATCTTCGGCATGGCCTCAGTGCCGCGTATCTGGAAGATCAGGTCAGCGTGGTCGGGCGAGTCCGTCAGATGAAAGTAGCCCCACCGCTGAAGGGCCGCATAAAGCTGGTTGTAGACTGCGTTGGGCGCCCCAGGAATCTGGCCGTTGAAGTAGTCGTTGGCGCCGGCGTTGGAGAGAAAGACCTGCCTGGCATGTGTGACGCGCTGGATGACGGCCTGAGGCGGGGGCGGTGGAACGGCGGCGGGCGTCCTGTGGGCGCAGCCGGGAGCACACGCCAAGGCGCCGGCCAAAACTCCAGCCCGGGAGCGTACCGTCCAGTGGGAACGGCCGGGGGAGATCTCCTCGCCAGGATGATATCGAGAGAACCGCTTCATCAGAGTCACCTCCGTTGGAGGATTCAAACGGTGATTGCTTCCAACGATACACGACTCAAGGCGCACGGGCGCATCTTCAGCTGTATCCGGCTGCGTTCCTCCAACAACACCAAAGAGTGTCGTATCCCGAAGGGTTTTGTCGTGTATCCGATCGGCAGAATGGTCAGCGAGAGACGCGGTGACCCTCCGGTTGCAACGTCATGACAACGCCAGCAGTCCTCTTGATCAGTTCCAGCCGCTTCCGGACCGCGACAGAGAACTGTCCGGAGGCGCGGCACGGAACTCCTCCTGGCCGGAGGTACAGCTCGGACGGGTGCGCGAATCCCGGCGAGCGAAACGGCGCAGGAAAGGCTTCTTCCGGGTGGGAGGCAGATCCTTGACGACGAAGGTCGGCTGAGCTACCGACCGCTGCGCTGCGCAAGACCCCACTGATAGATCAGTTCAGCAAAGCCATACTGGCCGCTGCGTCCGGAAGGATAATCGGCGACCACGACACTCTTTCCTTCTGTGTACGAGTAATACATATTCAAGTTGAGGCGGGAAGTGATCTGCCAGTAGCAGCTTATGTCTGCAATCGATGCAAAAGAGCTGTGGCCTCCGCTGGGTCGGCCGATATAACCGAACGATGTGCTATTGAACGCGCCTCCACCCTGATACCAAAGGTCATTTCCCGAGCTTAGCTCCAGCCAGTGCAGATCCGCACGCAACTCCAGATGCTTCTTCGGGCGGTCAATCAGCTCCAGGTAGCCGTCTTTATTGTTCATCATGTTGTAAGACAGCGCACGAGCGTATATATAGGGCGACGGGAGAATCATGAAGAACGTAGAGTGCCGGTTGTTATCGGGTGTGTTATCGCCGCTGGTCGCAGACCACCCGCCACGGAGCCAGGGTTCGGTGGGGAGATGCGTCAGTTGTGCTCCCCCCTCAAGCAGCCAGGCATCGGCTCGGTCTTGTTGCTCGCCCCAGTTGCCGCTTTGCAGCAGCCCCCAACCCACCAGGTCAAAGTTCACCTTCCGAGCCGGCACGGAGGCGATGAAGTCTCCCCCGTAGGTGCCCAGGCGGATATCTTTCTGGTCTGTCTGGCGAAGGGCGAGCGGACGATTGTCCACCTTCAACACCCCGATCCTGCCATCGTGATACCCAATCCCAAAGGCTCTCCACAGAAGGCGCTGGTGAAGAGCGTAACGCGTGAACGCAAGATATTGCACATCGACATTCAGCTCAGGATTGCCATTGTCGGTGAAGGCGCCCTGATCGGCCCTGGAGACCATTGCAGTCAAATCCCAGTTATCCCCATTGCTGGCCGCCAAATTTTCATAGTGACCGTCGAACCCGTCAAAGCTGCGCTGCGCATTGACCAGCCCAAAGTTGCCAATCAATCTCTGCGCGACGCGATAGGTCTGCAACCAGCGCATTGTTGCGTTTGATGGCGTGGTTTCTGCGCCGTCAAAAAATTCATAACGTCCAAGCCGTAGCTCTTTATCGTCTTTCCGGAAGTTATAACGAACGAATGCCTGCTTGAGGAAGAGCGCAGCCGAGTTCGAGTGGTTATTGTTTGCTGCATAAAAGGAGCCACCAAAACCAAGTTGGCTCTGCGCCGAATCGCTGGAGATCGCATTCCGGGGTATGTCCAGCAACGCGGTCTGCGCTGCCTCCAGCTTCCAGTCCCATCGACGACTCCGCTGCGCAACACCGAACCGCAGCAGCGATTCTGCATACCCGTACCGACTGGTGAATGGAGGAGCGGCAAACCACTGCCATGCTTCAGGATGAATTCGGAAATAGACAAAGACACTGAGGGCGCGATGGTTACCTTGACTCTGGCCAAATGACACCTGCTGCAGACAAAAGAGGGCCAAAAGCAGGCTGAGCGCTGAATTTTGTTTCAAGTTGTCGTCCGTTGTGTAGTTTTTTGGTCGAATATCGATCGACCTGGATGGTAGCATTCCGGAACGGGTTCCTGTATCGACTATAAGTTGGATCGGTAAGTCGGCAGGACGATGGAGGAACTCCATCTTTAGCGACAACGGCAAGCATTGACATGGCGCAAGGAGTCAGAGAGCCGTTCCGCCCGCGATCGATCGCCATTCCGATCAAGGATGGCGCGCCCGACTTGAATCCTGCGGAGCCGCAAGCCGAGTAGTTCTATGGTCCATTCCGTTTTTGTGGGCACCGAGCAGGCCAGCCGGGCGGCGGCCATGAAGGCAGGCAGGTCAGCGGAACACCCGCGAATCCCTGGGTTCGGATCCCTATGTGCGTCTCCCCCACGTCTCCCGAGACGCTTGTCAATTCGATCTCGGGTATTAGAATCCATGGCATGAGAAACTCAACCGTGCTTGGCTGGATCCTTCGATACTTCCGGCGGCACTCCCGACGACGGGATTTGCAGGCCGCCTCCGGATGGCCCACGGCAACCGCCAAGCTGCTGGAGGGGAAGATCGTTCCATACGATGAACTTGTCCAGGGAACCGCTGCGCAGACGGTACAGGTGGAGTATCCGTATTACTTTGCTTTGCAGGAAGAGTTCTACGGCGGATATTTGAGGAGTGTTCCCTGCACTGACTCGGAGGGGAGCCGCTGGATGCGAGAGGTAGGCCAGGGAAAGTCCATCCAGGTGCGCTATGACCCAGCCAATCCAGACCGAACGCATGCGCTCGAACGCGACAATCCGGGCACTTTACCATTCAGGATCTCGGAGATGTAAATCGGAGCGAGAGGTCGAGCCTTCGTCAAGGACGATATTCCCCTCTGCCGGACCGCGAATGACGCTGTCCGGACCTTTCCTTTACCGCAGCGCCGCAGGAAGCTTTTCATAAATGTTACCGAAGCCACCGTTGGAAAGGATGGCGACCACATCGTTGCGGGCCACACGCGGGGCAACGGCGGCAACGATCTCATCGGCGTCGGCGCACAGGAGGGCTGGGATGCCGCGGTTGGCCAGAGCCGAGACAACGTGCTCCGGGTCCAGGCGCTCCAAAGCCGGAATGGCTTCGCTCTTGAAAACGGCCGCAAGAACCACTTGATCAGCCGAGGCCAGCGAGTCCACCAGTTCGCGCTCGAAGATGTTTCGACGCAGGGTATTGGAGCGGGGTTCCAGAATCGCCCAGAGACGGCGTCCCGGGTAGGCAGAGCGCAGGGCTCGCAGGGTCTCGCGGATGGCTGTGGGGTGATGAGCAAAGTCGTCGATAATGGTGATGCCGCTAACCTCGGCGCAGACCTCCAGGCGGCGCTTTACGGAGCGGAAGCCAGCCAGGGCCTGGGTGATAGCCTCCACCGGAACTCCCTGCCCTGCGGCCAGAGCAGCAGCGGCCGTGGCGTTCAGTGCGTTATGCTCGCCAGCCATGGGTAGCAGAAGACGGGCAAACTCCTCTCCGCCTCGAAGCAGCGTCCAAGTGGTGGTCGCACCCTTGGGATGCAGGTTCACGGCCCGCCAGTAGGAACTCGTCTGGAAGCCGTAGCGTTCGATATTGCAGAAGGCTTTAGCGCAGCACTCGGTGACGTTAGGGTTAGCGTCAAAGGCAATCAAACGCCCGCGGCGGGGGATCAGATTTACCATCCGTTTGAACGCTGTCTTTACGGCGTCCAGATCAGCGTAGATATCTGCGTGGTCAAACTCTACATGAGTCAGAATCGCGGCGTCGGGAAAGTAATGCAGAAATTTGGGGCCCTTGTCGAAGAACGCGGTATCGTACTCATCGCCCTCCAAAATGAAGGTGCGGGAGGCTGTGGCTACGCGGAAGCTGGCGCCGAAGTTCTCCGCCACGCCACCAATCAGAAACGATGGCGTGAAGGTCGGATTGGAGCGCCCGGCTACCTCGTAGATCCAGGCCAGCATGCTGGTGGTCGTCGTCTTGCCGTGAGTGCCGCAAACGATCAGTCGCTCGCGGTGGGCGAGGAACTCGTCATAGATAAGAGTCGCCATCGAGGTGAACGGAATGCGGGCGTCCGGTGGCCTATCCAGAAGGAATTCAAGCTCGGGATTGCCGCGTGAGATGGCGTTGCCCACCACCACAAGGTCCGGGGAAGGGATGAGGTTGGCCGCGTTGTACGGTTCCAGGATGGGTATGCCCATAGCATGGAGCTGGTCTCTCATGGGCGGGTAAGCGGCGGTGTCCGATCCGGTGACGCGGTGGCCCTGGGCGCGGAGCATTCCAGCCAGCGAGGCCATGGCCGTTCCACAGACTCCAATCAGATGGATGTGTTTTCCCCGGGGGAATGCGTGGGCGCTTTGGCTGCGCAGCTCTCGGGAGGCTTTTTTCTGCTTCGTCACGGTGCAATCTCGCTCGTTTTCCGCTCCGGGATCTCACGGATGGTGTCGTTGCTCCATCTTACCCACGCGCCCAATGGGATGGATCGGTTTTGCTGTTGCACATGGCCGCAATGAAGGCCAATGGCAATGGGACCGGAAAACTCCGTAGGATCTTGGTCGAACGCATGCAGACATGCGGCCTCCAGGAGTGCGAGTTCTGACGGCTGGGAGGTCGGGATATTGGACGCCGGGTCGCCCAGGACAACGCCGCACACGTGGTGAAGCTGGCCTGCCAGGCGAAGGTGATGAATCATCCGATGCCACTGATAGGGCTTGGTGTTCACGTCTTCCAGAAAAAGGATCGCAGGCTCGGTGATATGGAACGCATAGGGGGTTCCCAGAGACTCCGTCAGCAGGGAGAGGCAACCGCCCAGGATTCGGCCTTCGATCGGGGTGGAAGGTGTACCGGAACTTCCGGCCTTTCCGGCCGGGCGCAGGATGCGTATTCCGTCGGACGGTCCTACGGACCAGAGCGGCTCCGCCTGCAGGGCGGCGCGCCATGTGTGCTCGTCCACCCCATCGGGGTTCGACCAGTCGGCTGCCAGCATCGGAGCATAAAAGGTGGTGAGGCGGCAGAGGTTCCAGAGATAGATGTGGAGTGAGGTATGGTCGCTGTACCCAATAAACGCTTTGGGGTTGGCCTGAATCAGATCCTGGTTCAAGAGCGGAAGCAGCTCGGCTGAGCCCCAGCCGCCGCGCGTGCAGAGGATGGCGTCGATGCTGGGATCGGCGAATGCATCATGGATGTCCCTGACGCGGTCCGCGGCAGAACCCGCCAGATACAGCGGCCCGCGCTCCAGGGCATGGGGCATGACGACGGTTCGATAGCCAAAGGTCTCCAGGCGCGCCCTTCCCTGCTCGACCAGCTCCGGCTGCGCAGCCGAAGCCGGAGAGACGATAGCGACGCGGCTGCCGGGCTTGAGGCGGGGACGGATCGCTGGAGGATTAGACAAAGTCGACCTCGCCGGTGCAGATGATCTCCGCCGGCCCGGTGAGCAGCATCTCACTGGAGTTGGCGGGCCAGGAGACCTGCTGCGTGCCGCCTTGCGTGGTGGCAGAGAGCCTGCGTGCGGCTCCGCGCAAGATGATGGCCGCCGCCGCCGCCGCGCAGGTCCCGGTGCCGCTGGAGGTGGTGGGGCCACAGCCGCGCTCGTAGATTCGAAATGCGATGTGGCTGGGAGACAGCATGCGGACAAACTCTACATTGGTTCCCTTCGAAAAGGCGGCATCTACGGCGATCCTGGCACCGAGCGCCGGCCAGGTGAGGTTGTGGGAAGAGAACGTTTCGCTCTCCGGAAAGAGCACGAAGTGAGGATTGCCCATATTCACCACCGCGCCCTGGACGGGACTCTCCACGCCCGGCAGATCGAGAACCTTTGGGGTAACCTGCGGCACGCCCATGTTGCTCTCGATCCAGTAGTCTACCCCCTCTTTGCGCATGAGGCGGCAGGTACGCAGACCGCCTTGGGTGCCCAGAGCGGTTTCCTGACGGCCCTCGCTGGCCACCAGCCAGGCGGCTACGCAGCGAGTGCCATTACCGCTCAACTCGGCCTCTGAGCCGTCGGCGTTAAAGAGGCGCAGAAAGAGCTCTCCGTTGGGCCGGCGATCCAGAAACTCGATGCCATCGGCGCCAATGCCGGTATTGCGGCTGCAAAGCTTGCGCGCCAGGATGGCGTGCCGGCTGTGGGCCAGGGCCTCATCCAGGATCAAAAAGTCGTTGCCGCAGGCATGGGCTTTAACAAACGGAATGCGGCTCATGCCCCCTCCAGAATGTGGGTCCGTAGCCAATCACTCTCACCAGATAACGAAGCCTGCGCCTCATGCCACTCAATTTCCCGTTCCTGAAGTCCATTCTGAGCTCAGGATACTCCTGTCTCCGGGGAAGAAAACCACCCACCTTCCCGCAGAGGATAGCCGTTGAGCGCGACGAGATCCGGAAGAGCCCGCCGGATCCCTGAGCCGGCGTCAGGCTTCCTCTGCCTTGAGCCACGCTCTGGCGTGATCCAAATCGGCCTCGG
This sequence comes from Acidobacteriota bacterium, assembly GCA_021800195.1. Taxonomy (GTDB): domain Bacteria; phylum Acidobacteriota; class Terriglobia; order Terriglobales; family Acidobacteriaceae; genus Granulicella. The sequence continues at coordinate 6,164 of JAJYZE010000006.1, read as the reverse complement.
TATCTACATCGATTCTCAAGGCTTCTTCGGTCACAAACGCTGCATCACTCAGTAGATAACGGGCACCCCGGTCCCCCCTCAGCCGCAGCAGCGCCTCAAAACTGAGGGCTGGGAAATAGGCAGGAATGCCAATCTTTCCGTCATAACCCGACCCGGTCACTCGATCCGCCTGCGCGCAGAGTCGGCGCAGATGTTCTGGCCGCAGTGCAATCTGGTCGCAGCTCATCAGCACCGCACCCTCCACGCCCTGGGCGCGCGCCTGCTCCACACCGCAGCGAATGGATGAGGCAATTCCCTCTTCAGCGCGCGGATTGACGACGGTCTGGCAGCCAGACAGGCTCTCGTCCAACGAACAACCATCGCGCAGGATGACCAGGACGGGCCCCAGCCCGGCCTGCTGAGCAACCCGCACGGCTCGCTGTAGCAAGGTTTCTGTGCCCAGCACAACCTTTTGCTTGGGCCGTCCCAGCCGCCGCGACGCCCCGGCGGCCAGAACTACGGCTGCAACGCTCACAGTGCACACCGCGATGGAATCTTCCATGGAGCGCGCACCTGACGGTTTCCCTGCTCTACCGCTGCAACCACCATCGGCGCGCTCATGCGGCGCGAGGCGCCGATCTTTCCATTCAGGCACCCCTGAATCTCGGAGATCACCGCCAGGGCAATGGCTTCGGCTCCGTCGCCGCCCAGGTCCAGACCCACCGGGGCAAAAAGACCCGCGCAGACTTGCTCCAGGCTCCAGCCCATCGCCGCAGCGGTCTCGCTGATCAGCAGGGAGCTGCGATGGCGCGCGCCCAGCAAGCCCAGGTAGCGTGGTTTGCACTGCAAGGCCCCGGCAAGCCATGCTTTATCCTGCTCGTAGCTGTGGGTCATGATGACCACGGCATCCCGGTCTCCGATGCTCAAGGGATCCAGATCCTCCAATTGCCTGGCAACGAGCACCTGGTGGGCCAGCAGAAACCGCTGGGTGCGTGCCAGCCACGGTCTTCCGTCCACCACGGCAACCGTCCAACCGAGCAGAGATGCCGCTTCCACCATTGGCAACGCATCATCTCCGGCTCCAAAGATGATCAACCGCTGAGGAGGAAGAATGGTCTCCTCAAAGACGCTCTGATCCTGCTCCAGGGCTTCTGCTGCCGCAGGCTGAACCAGCCGCCGCAGGGAGTTTCCATTCTCCGGCAGCCAGGTGGTCACGTGGCGAGAGGCTCCGTCCAGCGATGCCGCCAAGGCCTCCATGAGAGTCTGAAACTCGGGTGTTCCGGCCGGCTCGATGAGCAAATCCACCGTTCCTCCACAGCCAAGGCCGTAGGGGATCTCCGCCGTATCGTCGAAGAGGGTTGAGTACCTCTTCATCACCGCTCTGGAGCGCACCATCCAGGGAGCCTTCTGCACCACCTCGGCCTCCAGACAACCTCCGGAGATCGACCCCGCGTATCGTCCGTCCGACCCTACCAGCAGGCGTGCCCCCACCTTGCGGTAACTGGAACCCTCCACACGCACCAGAGTCACCAAGGCCGCCGTCTGGCCTTGCCGCCACATCTCGACGATCCTTCGCCGTTCTCGCATAACAGCACAGTATAAGTGAGAGACGCCGGTTACGAAACCTTCAAACGGTGGAGGAACGGCCTCCACTCTGCCCAGCCTCCAGCGCCGGGTGAGCCTGCGCGCCGGCCGCAGCTCTTACGCCGGAGCCGAAGGCTCCTCTTTGGCGCTGAAGGTGTGAATACCACATTCCAACTTTTTACCGCCCCAACGGCCGCTGCGGGGGTCGGCGCCAACCTCAGGGATCGTCGTGCAGGGCTCGCAACCGATACTTCGATAGCCGCGGTCATAGAGCGAAAGCCGCGGAATCGCGTACTTCCGCGCATAGCTCTCAACCTGTTCCCAATCCCAGTCCGCTAGTGCGCTCACCTTCATCAAGATCGTTCCGGTAGGCAGACGGTGATTCTCCACCTTCTTCAGGCCGGCGCGGGTCGGCGACTGCTGACGGCGCAGTCCGGTGAACCACCAGCGGAAGGGTTCCAGCGAGCGCATCAGAGGCTCCACTTTGCGAATCGAGCAACACCGGGAGGGATCCACCAGATGCAGCACGCCAAACTCCCTTTCGTGCTCCTCCAGGCTGGTTTTGGGTAGCGCATTCACCAGGTTCAGATTCCACTCCTTCACCATCTGGTCTCGATAGGCAATCATCTCCGCGAAGTGATAACCGGTTTCCAGAAAGATGACCGCAACCTGAGGAAGATGCTGCCGCAGCATATGCAGAACCACCATGTCCTCGGTTTGGAAGCTGCTGGTAAGGCAGACGCTTGCGCTTCCGGCACCGGACTGTCCGCCGGGCTCAAGCTGCGCTTTGCGAACGACCTCGGCGACAAGAGCTTCTGCGGAGAGGCTCTCCATGCGGTCAAGAAACGGTCTTGGCATACGATCCACGGACTCGCTCATCACTTTGCCTCCTGGCTCGGCGCGGCCTCCGCCAGCGTCGCGGCGGCTTCGGCCGTGGTGAAAAACCTCGGTCCGGCCAGCTCCTGCAAAGCCGCCAGGGTTGCCCGGCTGAGATCGCTTCGGGATGAGATCCCGGTCACCTTGGCAAGTTGCAGCGCACGCATGACTGCCGGCAGGGACGAATCCGGAATCAAGGGATCATCCAGGATCACGGCTGCGCGGCCCGCTTGCCGGATCCGTTCGAGCAGCGCCGCCGCCACCTGTTCCCGGCCGCGCAACCAAACCAAAGCCGCCTCCTGTTCTCCGCAGCGGGCTTCTTCAAGAGCGGTATGGCGTCCGCCCTCGTCGAGGTCGCTCACAATCATCGCTGCGCCGACGGTTGCATTGGTAACTGGATCCATCAGGATCAGCGCTCCCATCTCACGGTTGTCGGCGTAGGCGTCGAAAAACAGGGGCAAGCCGGTCGTAAACTCTACCTCTGCGATATCGTTCATCTGCAGCTGAGAGCTCTGCTGATGTTCGATGCTGTGGATATCGACGCGATAGCGTATCCTGCGCACGGAAGCCCGGACGGTGCGCGTCGTATGCTTGGCCAGATAGGTTCGGCCCTCGCTCAGCGGCTCTGCATGCATCCAGACCACCATGGCGCGGAAGGAGGACCGAATGTGAGGCGCCAACTGCGTCTCCGAGACCAGCATCTCGCCCCGGCTCAAGTCAATCTCATCCTCAAGTTCCAAAGTGACGCTCAGCGGAAAGCCGGCTGCGGGCAACTCGCCGTCATAGGTGAGGATGCGCTTGACCGTGGTGACGCGGCCGCTGGGCAAGGCCCTGACGCGCATGCCGGTGCGCACCTCGCCGCGCTCGACGCGTCCCGCGAAGCCGCGAAACTCCGCGTTGGGGCGAGCGACGAGTTGCACGGGAAAACGCAATGGTTCGCCGGAGGCCTCACGCAGGGCCAGGGGAGCGGTCTCCAGGTACTCCAACAGCGTTGGCCCGCCGTACCAATCCATCCGCTGGCTGCGTTCTACGACGTTGTCTCCGCACAGGGCACTGACCGGAATCACCTCAATGCTCTTCAGTTCAAGACGATCGGCCAGTTCGCTGAACTCCGCGCTGACCTGGTCGAAGATCTCGGGGCTGTAGTCCACAAGGTCCATCTTGTTGATGGCCGCCACCACGTGCGGGATGCGAAGCAGGCTGGCGATATAGGTGTGGCGCCTTGACTGAGGCAGCAACTCTCCTACTCGCTTAAAGGCTCTGGCGTCGATCAGCACGATGGCAACATCTGCGGTGGAAGCTCCCGTAGCCATATTGCGCGTGTACTGCTCATGGCCCGGGGTATCTGCGATGATGAACTTGCGCCGGGCGGTGGAGAAGTAGCGATACGCCACGTCGATCGTGATCCCTTGTTCGCGCTCCGCTCGGAGCCCGTCAGTCAGCAGAGAAAGATCCACATCTCTGCCGGAACGGTTCACGCGGCTGGCGCGGATTGAAGCAAGTTGGTCTTCATAGATGTTTCGGGTGTCGTGCAGCAGCCGCCCGATCAACGTGCTCTTGCCATCGTCGACGCTGCCCGCCGTGGTGAACCGAAGCATCTCCTGCTCCAGATGGCCATCCAGAAACTGGCGAAATCTTTGCTCCAGGGAGTGCTTCTGCTCTATCTCCCAGCCTTGGGGTTGTGAAATCATTAGAAGTAGCCCTCCCTCTTTTTCAGCTCCATCGATCCCTCTTCATCGTGGTCGATCGCCCTTCCCTCGCGCTCACTGCGCCGAAAACCGATCAGCTCTTGGATAATCTGCGGCAGAGTCTCCGCGTGACTGCGAATGGCTCCGGTGCACGGCATGCAGCCTAGCGATCGCATGCGCAACATCATCTTTTCCGGCTTTTCCGAGGGCAGCAACTGCATCCCCGGATGCAGCATCGTGATCATGCCCCCGCGAATGACGGCTTCACGCTCTTCGGCAAAGTAGAGCGGCACGATGGGAATCTGCTCGGTGTAGAGGTAGAGCCATATATCCAACTCTGTCCAATTGGAGAGCGGAAACACACGGATGCTCTCCCCCTTGCGCAGTCGGGAGTTGTAGAGACTCCACAGCTCCGGCCTTTGATTTTTGGGGTCCCACTGCCCGGCCGCGTCACGGAAGCTGTAGACGCGCTCCTTGGCGCGGCTCTTCTCCTCGTCCCGCCGGGCCCCGCCAAAAGCAGCATCAAAACCGCCTTCGTTCAGGGCGTCCAGCAGGGAGCGCGTCTTGAGCGCGCCGCAGCAGTTTTGCGTGCCCAGTTTCCAGGGACTAGCGCCTTGGGCAATCGCAGCTTCATTGCGATGGACGATCAGCTCGGCTCCGATCGACTTGGTGTACTCATCGCGGAAGGCGATCATCTGGGGAAACTTGTAGCTGGTATCAATATGAAGGAGAGGAAATGGCATCTTGCCCGGATAAAAGGCCTTCTGCGCCAGCCGCAGCATGACGCTGGAGTCCTTGCCAATGGAGTAAAGCATCACCGGATGGGCGAACTCCGCCACGGCTTCGCGGAGGATGTAAAGGCTCTCGGCCTCAAGAGCTTGCAGATGATTCAGCCGTTTGCGAGAGAGTTGCTTCGCAATTTCTTCGCTAGCGATCTTGTCGGTATTCAAAGTTTCTCCCTTTGTGGACCAAGATGGTCCGAGTTATCGCAGATAGAGTGCCCCGCAAAGGCCTGTGGGATTACTATGAATTGACTAGGAAGATTTCGGATGAAAGCCGTTCACGGGAGATGGCGCACGAGTTCGCTCAACACTTTTCAGTGAGCTTGGAACATCGCGCAACTCGGAAGCTGGTATCTTTCATCAAGAGTGAGTTTATTCGTTTCCGACTCCGGCATCAAGGGGTGCTGTAAATAAAGGCCGGTTTTCCACCTGGCCCGGTGCAGACTGTTCTGCTTATTGAGATATTAGAGTTATCACATCATTTTGATTCCGAGCGGTCCCTCGATCTGTGTCTGAGCGAATCGAATCAGCAACGAATCGAATCAGCCTGGACAGGAATGGAATCTGAGGAGGAGAGCACCAGAATGCATCGCATGTCGGCCCGGATCGTCTGTGGTCTTCTCAGTCTTGGCGTGATGCTGGGAGCCGCACTGCGCTGTGTCGCTCAGGCCACCCAAGCGGGAGAGGAGATTGTAGACTCGCGGGTGGACATCTACGGAGGCTATGGTTACTTCCATCCTGACAACAGCGGCGTGGATGGCTATCAGTTCCAGAGCGTCTATAACCCGAACGCAACCCTGAGCATCTCGGTTTACTTCAACCGCTACTTTGGCGTGCAAATGGAGGGCGGTTACTTTTCCGGCAGCAACGAGCACCGGCAATATCTTCCCTCCTGTACAGGCGAGACCTGCAGTCAACTGGTCTACACCGCGGAGGGCGGGCCCGTCTTTCGTCTGCCGCTAGGCCGATTTGTACCCTTCCTCCACACCCTGGGAGGTGGTGAACGCACCAACGGCCCCGCCGGGCAGGGCCTGATGTGGGGTTGGGGCGTGACAGGCGGAGTCGGCCTGGACTACATTCTGCCGTTCTTCCATCAGCACCTGGCTCTTCGGCCCATTCAGGCAGATTACCAATACTCCCAGGTGGTGTACGGTCCGCTGCTCCTTCCGTCAGGAACCGAGGGCGGCTTCAGTTCATTGACCAATATGAAACTATCCGCCGGTTTGGTCATTCGCCTGGGAAGCGTGGAACCGGC
>JAJYZE010000227.1 GCA_021800195.1 Acidobacteriota bacterium | reverse complement strand
GATCGATGAACTCCTCGAAGTCATCCCGCGATCCTCGAACTCATCCCGCGATCGTTTGGGAGGCCAAGGCGGCCTGCCCGGCGGCCACGCGCGTCAGCCGGGCGGTGACTTGCATCACTCCCGGCCATAGGCGGAGGCAAAACGGCAGGATGGCGCGCGCCGGCCCATTGTTAATGCCGGCAGCGGCGAACTGGGCCAAGCGCATCTGGAGCAGCAGCGCGGAGCGCAGGCGGGGCTGGAAGAGGGGCGCGGGCTGGCCGGCCAGATACGCGGTCACAGCGCAGCGAGCCGTATGCAGGGCGATGGAGATGCCATCGCCGGTGAATGAGGGGATGACGGCAGCCTGATCGCCGACGCAGTAGAGCCCAGGCTCCGTGCGGGGCCGAAGATAGCCGTAGGGGATTCGGGTGACGGAGATCGGCTTTTCCAGCAAAGGTTCAGCCCCGGCCAGCCGCATCGCAAGATGCGGGCATTTCTCCTGCATCTTCAACAGGAATCGGTCCCAACGATAGTCGGCGCGCGCCAGATGCCGCTGCTGCACCACCCAGCAGAGATTGGCGATGCCGCCCTCGACCGGCTGGATGCCACCGTAGCCTCCCGGGTACAGCATCAGCTCGGAGGCGCCCGCCAGCTCGGCAGCCTGAGCGGGCGCAAGCCGGTAGTACATCTTGAAGGCTACCCAGCGCTGCGGATCGTCGGGCCGGCGATGGCTGCGCAGGTCGTGTTTTCCTGTCGCCAGAAAGGCGGTGGGAGCCTCGCAGAGCTCACCATTGTCCAGCCGCGCCTGCCAACCGCCTTCCGCGCTGCGCGTGAACGACTGCACGCTGCGGCCACGCTCGATGCGAACCCCGGCCTCGATCGCCTCGGCGATCAGCGCAGTGTCCAGCGTCTTGCGGGTCAGCGACTTCGCAGGGAAGGGAAGCGGTGCCTCCGCGGCCCGTCTGGACGCGGCCAGACGCACGTAGTCAATGGGAACAGCGCCCAGCGACGCAACGTCGATGCCCAGAGCACTCAAATCTTCCAGGGCTTCGCCGCTCAGGAACTCCCCGCAGACCTTGTGCCGCGGCGCGGGCTCGCGTTCGATCATCCTCACCGCGCGTCCGTTGCGGGCTAGCGCAATCGAAGCAGCGCATCCGCCCACCCCACCCCCCAAGACCAGAACTTCGTCCTGCAACACACGTCTCCTCAACGCTTGGAATCTCCCACCATCTCACTCGCGAGATTGTCTCTGCCGAGTAGACGCCGGATAGGGAGTTTCGACCCCACAAATGAATGAATCGTCATCTGGCGCCCGATCGCGCGTCCCGGCCGCGCCTGCCGCGCGGCCGAGTCCAAGCTGCGCCTGCCGAGCCACTGCGTCCAAAGGGAAGGATGAAACCCGGAATCAGGACCTTCCCTGCACTATTCTGCCTTCTGCCGGCGCTGGCCTGGACCATCCCAGCGCCGGCCGAGCAGATTCCCGTCCGGCACATCCAACGTCCGATGCATTGCTCCATGGTGATCCGCTCTCAGGCCGGCAAGACTCTCGGGCGGGTGGAGTTTTCTCAGGTTGTCCAGGGAGACGATGTCACCCTGCGCCTGACCTTTCGCTTTCTGGACGGATCGATCGACGATGAGAAGACCACCTTCAGCCAGAAGGGTGTGTTCCGCCTGCTGCGCGACCATCATCTTCAAACGGGACCTTTCTTTGCCAGGCCAATCGACTTTACGGTGGATGCCAGGACCGGCGTGGTGACCGGTCGCGTCCCGGGGTGGAACGGCCAGACGCGTGTCGAAAGCCGGCATATGAATCTGCCTGCCGACCTGGCGAATGGCTTCATTGGCACGCTGCTGTTGAGCGTTCCTACCGATGCCTCGCCGTTCCAGGTGCAGATAGTGGCGCCCGTGGAAGGCGGCCGGCTGGTTCATCTTCTGATCTCGCCGGATAGCCGGCAGCGGTTCCAATGGAACGGAGAAGACCAGGAAGCAACGGTCTTCCGCATTCATCCGGAGCTGGGCGGCATCACGGGATGGATTGCGTCCCTGCTCGGCTTGCAGCCCAAGGATGTGATGGTCTGGATCAGCCAGGGCGCAGAGCCGGCGGTGGTCCGGATCGTGGGTCAACTCGGGGGCTCGGGCCCGGTGGTCACCTCGGATCTGGAAGGGACGCGCTTTCCGAGGTAGGTTGCTGGAGTCTCCCTGCTACCCGATCATCTCACTCGATCATCTCACCACCCGCCGCGGCCCTGCGGCGGGTGGTGAGTTCATGCCAGTTCAGCCCCAGGTCCACGATCAGCAGCGAGGCCAGCGTGAAGGCAATGACCCCAACCGCGGCCAGCACATCGCCCAGGTGGCTCCAGTACGCCGGCCAGAGGTTGAGGATGCGGCTGGAGACAAAAGTGAACGTCACCGCATAAGAGCGGGCCATCCATTGGCGATGCGCTGTGATCTGGCCGTTGCGCGCGGTGATGAAGGCGGCCGCAGTGCAGACCATCCAGGCAGCCGCCTGCATGGAGGTTCCCGGCAATCCCGGACGGCCCGCAGCCAAGGCGATGCCGGTGAAGGAGCCGACAATGACGGAGATAACGTACAGGCGTCCCAGCAGACGATGGACGGTCATGTGACTCCGGCGAAATCGCGAGGAGAACTGGAAGGGGCCGGCCAGCAGCGCCGTCAGCCCTGCAAGGGTATGCGGAATCAGAAGATGGCGGTCAGCGATCACCTGCAGGCGGTAGGCGTGGTACATCGGGTAATCGGTGACCAGTAACAGCTCTGAGGTGATGAAAACAAAGAGCGTGATGAGGCCGAGCGAGACCCAGAGGATGATCTTGAACCTGGAACCGGAGGTCTTGGGCGCAACAAGTGTGGTGGTGGGCATGGGTTGCTTCTTCCAGATTGGACGATCAGAGCGTGGATTCGGATGGAAGCCCGCTCGGCCTCACTTCCGCCGTCCTACGCACAGCCGTCCCGGCCGCCATCGTTCGATGGTCGCAGCCTCCTGCGGAATCTCCGCCGCGGCCAGCAGCCGCCGCCAATCGTCGTGGCGAAAGGCGCGGCGGAAGGACACGGGCCCGTCATGGCGCACCATGGGATGCCAGGGGAGCCGGCCAAACATCCGGCTGCTCCACTCTGCCCGCTCCAGATCGTTGATGAACCAGCCCTTCGTGGCCGTACTCTCCATCCAGCGCAGCAGCGCGACGATCTCCTCGTCCTCCAGATGATGCGTCATCAGGGAGCTGACGATGATGTGAATGGGGTGGTCCGGCCGATGCGCCATGGCGTCGCCGGTTACCCAGGTGATGCCCAGCTCCTGAGGCGTGAACTCCGCGGCGGCGCGCGCGGCCATTGGGTTCAGATCGACTCCGGTCAGACGCACTTGGATCTTCCGTCTGGACGCCCAACTTGCAATGCGGCGCAGCAGATCGCCCCCACCGCTGCCCACATCCACGATGTAGATCGGATCCTGTTTCTCCCGCGGCACCCGCTTGAGCCAACTCAGCGTGGGCCGGTAGCCGAGGAACAGGCGATTCACCTTTTCCAGGCTGCGCAGGCAGTCGCGGAACTGCTCATAGCTGCACTCGCCGTCCATCCACTCCGGCAGCTCGCGGGGAGAGACGCGGCGGCTGAAGTCGATCTTCCCATTAGACCGCATGGAAGCGCATGGTCTCCGCCGTCAGTCCGGGGCCGAAGGACATCGCGCAGCCCAGTTGTCCAGGGCGCGCCTGCTGCATGATCTCCTGCAACACAAACATCACGGTGGCCGAGGACATGTTTCCAAAGCTTGAGAGTACGTTGCGTGACGCCGCCAGCGAGCTGGCGGGCAGCTCCAGCCCGCGCTCCACCGCATCCAGAACCGAGCGGCCGCCGGGATGCACCGCCCACAGGTCAATCTCATGACTTGCGGACATCAGCCCGCTCTGGTGCAGCGCGCGTCCCAGCTCGCCCGGCACCTGCCCGGAGAGCAGCATATCGAAGCCCAGCCCGCGGATCTTCCAGGTAATCAGATCGCGTGTCTCCGGCACCATCACGGCGCGGAAGCTGTCCAGAGCCAAACCTTGCTCCCGGCCGGTAATCAGGCTGGCCGCGGCGCCGTCGGCAAAGACCAGGAAGGAGAGCACCTGCTCCAGATCCTGGGTCTCCTGCAGGTGTAGCGAGCATAGCTCCAGGTTCAGCATCAGCACGCCGGCGTTCGGGTCAGAGCGAATGATATGCCGCGCCAGCTTGAGCGCGTTGATCGCCGCATAGCATCCCATGAATCCAACCATCGTGCGCTCGACGCTGGGGGAGAGGCCGAGGTAGTCGACGATCTCAAAGTCCAGTCCCGGCGCATAGAGCCCGGTACAACAGGTCACCAGCACATGGGTAACGCCGGAGCGCTCTTCTTCACTGAGCGCCAGCCGGTCGACCGCCTGGCGCATCAGTGCCGGCGCGCATTGTTCGAACACCTCCATGCGCCGCGCGGTGTGAGGAAAGTTGCCCAGGCGATAGAACTCATGGGCGTCGTGCGAGTAGAAGTTGGGCTTGGTGCGGTAGGGATCGAGGAACGAGTAGCGATGAGCGATCTCGGCGCGGCTTGCCATTCGCCGGAACAGAGCACGCATCCGTGGGTCGTTCAGCATGCGCTCCGCGAAGATCACGAAGGCGTCATGCACATCGTGCTCAGGTACTGCCGTGGCAATGCGATTCAGATAAGCCGTGCTCATAAGGGTTTCCCTCCATCAGGATACCGGAGTCAACCGTTCCGTGCGCCGCGAAGCATCTGCTCCAGAGAGGGGGATGATCCTGAGGTAACCCTGCGAACATCGGGTAAGACGAGATCTCCGTCCGCAGACGTGTACCCCGCAGCTCGGAACAGAATGACAATCCGTTCATGTTGAAGAGTCTGGTTGCGCGGCGATGGCAGGTCCGGACTGCAGGCCTGAATCGCGGGTCTGGATAGCCTATTGGGGAGGTAGAGCTGTTTTGCCGTGAAGGCAAAAGGCTCCGCGGCGATCGCCTGGCTTTTGCAGGGAGCTTGTGCCTGTACAGGGCGACTTTGCGTGGCTTGGCCGCCTCCTTGGGATCCAAACGGAATCCGAAATTGTGAGGATCATGAGCGCCCGGGCAGTGCAGCGTCGTCTCGTCTTCGGCTTTCTTCTCTTTCGCTCAGGGTGGAGTGGAGCCGATGCCCATCCTTCCCCCGTTCGAAAGCCACGGCCTTTTCCGTCAGGATTTAGCCCGTCGCTTTTGAAGAGGCATCCTAAATTGGCTATTTTTACATTTTCTGTTCAAGAGCCAAAAGACCGCAAAACCGAGAAATGGGGTTACACAAGAGCTGATGCCGCAACCAGGAGAGGCAGTGAAGGAAGTCTCCATGAAAGTCTTCGGCTATTTGGTGGAACTTCACGTTGCAGGTTGCCTCGCAGACGCGGGATGGGATGTTTGTTTCCCGCACCGTGACAAGGGGTTTGAGTTCGTCATCTCAAAGCGGGTGAACGGCTCGCCAATCCCCTGGCCTGTGCAGGTGAAGGGGAATCCACAGACGCAGAGAAGGCCGATAAGACCGTGTATGGATACGTTGGGGAGCTAATACGAATTCATC
>JAJYZE010000226.1 GCA_021800195.1 Acidobacteriota bacterium | reverse complement strand
TCTCGCCGTCGATGGTGACGACGGGCAGGCCGCGAAAGTCTTCTCGGGAGTGGAGCCGCGCGGGGTCCAGCTCAGCGGACGGCTCCAGAGCCCGGGCCTCGGCCTCCTCCAGCACCCGCGGCGGGAACCTGTGGGGGATGTGGTGCTTGCGGATCACAATCTCCACATCCACGCCGAAGCCGTCGGGCGGTCCGAGCACCTCGATGATGCGCCCCCGCGCCGGCCGGCCGGAGTTGGGGAAGCTGAGGATCTCGACGTCCACGACGAGGCCGTCCAGCGGATGCAGCAGGCCAGTGGTTTGAGCGGCCGCAAGTTCGTGGCGCGCCTGCTCGCCCAGCAGACGGTGGGGCGAGGAGGGGGTATCAGGCTGGGTGTTGGAAGCGGCTGGAGGGATGGCATCGGCGGCTGCGATGAGAATGGGTCCGCCCAGGCGTTCATCCCATGGGGTGACGAAGTCGCCATGCAGCGGTTCCTGCCGTGGCGAGCGCCGGGAACGGGCGCGGTCCTGGGAGTGAAACACACCGACGACGGTGGGATTCTGCCGGGTTAGCACGCGCAGAATGCGGCCAACGCTACGGCCGTCACTGCGGCCGGCGCGGTCAGCAGGCTCCAGCTCGACCAGAACCAGATCGCCCTGCATGGCTCCATTGAGGGCGTTGGGCGGGATGAAAAGGTCTTCGGAGATGGCGCCGGCTGTCCGGCGGTCTGGGTTGCGGTTTGGGCTGCGGTCTGGGTTACGGTTTGGGCGGACGAAACCATAGCCGTCGCGGTGCAGATCCAGGCGTCCGCTCAGCAGCCGGTCGCGAGCGGAGCGGCCGACGTCCCCGGCTGTCTCCCAGCGGCTCTGGCTGGCCGATTGTTGTTCCCCGGGGGTTGGAGGACTGGCTGGCTCTTGTGGGGGAATCGACCACATGCGGTCGTCTGAGCAGGCGAGTTCGCCGCGCGCAACCAGGCGGGCAAGCTGCTCCAGCAAGAGCCGCCGCTCTCGCCCACCGACGAGCCCAAGCTCGCGGATGAGCTGCTTGTACCCGGCCTTGCCGCCGGCAGAGCGTTGGATGCGAGTGAGCAGCTCGCGGTCACTGCGTTCCGGGGAGTTGGAGTCCGGGGAGTGCGGGCGCGGGATGCGGGTCATCGACTAGCGCTCCTGTCCTTGGGATTCCTGTCCTGGGATGCCTGCTCTTGGGATTCCTGTCCTTGGGATTCCCGTTCTGGGATAAGAGTAAGCGGAGAAAAACCGATCGATGCGGGGGTGGTGGTGATCAGCGGCGAGGTGTTCAGCGGCATACGCGGAGACGGAGTACGGGCTGCAGCTATTGGTCCTCGTCCTGCGGACGGGCGAGAAGGAGCCGCCGAAGTTGCAGAAATCTGGGAGGGTGGGCGGGGGAAGGATGGCTGGAACCACGAGCAGTAACAGTAACTCAATTAATTTTCTTAATTACTTTAGTAATGTTTACTAAATAGTAATTAGTTATGTAATTGATATGAATAGACTTACTAATTTTACCAGTCTATGTTGGTTACATCTCGGTTGTCCAGAGAAAAATTTTAGAGATCTAGTAACAAACGATACCGCCAAGGAGAAATACGCATATGAAGACCCTCGCCATCCGTGCATTCGTCGTCGCCCTCGCCGTCGCTGGATTCAGCGCCTCCTCGATGTACTCGGCCTCGATGGCCCGCGCCGGTCAGGCGAAGGTGATGGTCGCCAACCCAGGCGTAGTTCTGCCGGGCTGCGATCCCGGCAGCTCCTGCGGCATCCAATAAAATGGGAATCGTGTCCCAAATTTCTCCACCCGTTTAGAAAATAATTTGGTGCAAAGACTGCGCCTCCTGTGTACGATACAGCTATCGTGCGCTGGAGGCGTATGTCATGACAACCACACATCTCCTCTTGAAGTACTCCCTGTTCGCGGACCTCTTGCTGTCCATCGGGGTGCTGGTGGTGATGGTGCGTCGAGGGCTGCTGCGCCAGTTTTTGTCCCTGGCCGCATTTCTTGCGGTTAGCATCGTCTCAGATTCGATCGAGATCCCACTCCTATTCTTTCGCCGCTATCTCTTCGGCCTCTCGCCGGTTCAAGCCTACTACATCTACTACTACTCCGAGTGGGCCATCGCGCTCACCGAGTACTCGCTCCTGGTGTTCATCATCTACAACGTCTTCCGCCAGGCGATGAAGCCGCTGGCGGGGTTGCACCGCGCCGGACAGGTCGTCTTCCGCTGGGTTGGCGGGGTCTCGGTGGCTGTGTCGCTGGCCTTTGCGCTAGGATCACACGCGGCGGTGGGAGGCTGGACGGTGGCGGTAATGGGCCAAGCGATACAGGGTATTTGCGTTCTCATCCTCTGCCTTCTGCTCTTCGTATGCTTCTCCACGCGCTATCTCGGCCTCACTTATCATAGCCATGCCTTTGGCGTGGCCTTGGGACTTGGCGTATGGGCGATGGCAAATCTGGTGGAGGCGGCTGGGGTAGCCCGCTCGGCCGTCCACTCAGTGTACTCGCCGGTCTACGTCTTCATGTCGCTTTGCTCCTGCGGCTGTTCGCTGATCTGGGGGACGTACTTCGCGCTGCCGCAGCCGGAGCCGAAGATGGTTCTTCTGCCGACGACCTCGCCCTACTTCCTCTGGAACCGCATCTCGGAGGCGCTGGGCGATGCTCCGGGCGTTGTGGCGATCGCCGGCTTCAAGCCGAGTATGCTGGCGCCAGCGGAGATGACGGCGCTTGAGGCCGGCTTCCGGCAGGCTCAGCTTCGCGAGCTGGAGCAAGCCGCAGAGGTCGAGCGCGAGGCGGAGATGACAGAGTCATCCGGGCAGAGCGTGAATTTGGCCGCGATGGCCTGGACCGGCAGCTCGATGCGGTGAGATGGAGCCGGTAACCCACCTTCTTACCGGGGCCTGTCTCTCCCGCACTGGATTCAATCGCCGGGCGGCCTACGCGACACTGACTATGGTGGTGGCTGCAGAGTTTCCCGACGTGGATACGCTGTGGGCTCTGCGTGGGCCGATCGACGGTCTCCAACATCATCGTGGCATCACGCACACGTTTCTGGGGCTGCCCCTTGAGGCAGCCCTGATCGTTGCTGCGGTCTATGGGCTGCACCGCTGGAGACTTCGCAGGGCCGAGGCCAAAGCAAAGGCCAGGGCTGTGGTAGCGGCCCAGGGGAAAGGTCCTCAGGCAGTGGGGGACCAGACCGAGGTCTGGACAGTCAGGTAAGGAACAAAGGTCGAGCGCTTTGTTTTAGGCTGGAGGAGTCCCGAGCGTTGGCAGCTAAGACCGACGGCTCACTGATGCCTTACCAAGCTCGTCCGGCAGTGTGGTTCTGGACCCCGTGCTCAGTACAGTGATGACGCGCAGCCTCAGACATTGGGGCTGACGATCTCGTTTGGGAGACTACCTTCTTGCACGGTCCAGGCCGGCGCGGCGGGGCAGAAACGGAGTGGTCATGCCCAAGCAGCACAACAAGGCTGTCAGCCTGCCCGTAATTGAGCCGAATGCCGCCGGAATCGATGTTGGAGCAACGGAGATCTTCGTTGCGGTTCCTGCCGACCGCGATCCGGAACCCATTCGGTGCTTCCCCACATTCACCGTCGATTTGGAAAGGCTGGCGGATTGGCTCCAGGGATGTCATATCCGCACCGTAGCCATGGAATCCACAGGCGTTTATTGGATACCGCTGTTTCAGATTCTGGAAAAGCGCAAGATCGACGTGCGATTGGTCAACGCCCATCACGTCAAGAACGTGCCCGGCAGGAAATCCGATGTTTCCGACTGCCAGTGGATTCAGCACCTTCATTCCGTGGGCCTGTTGCGCGGATCCTTCCGCCCCGACGACGAAATCTGCGCGATCCGATCGCTGTGGCGCCATCGCGACAACCTCATTCAGTTGGCCACCCTTCATCTGCAGCACATGCAGAAGGCGCTCGACCAGATGAACCTGCAGATTCATCACGTCATTAGCGACCTCGATGGCATTACCGGCCTGGCCATCATGGACGCGATCCTGGCTGGAGAGCGCGATCCGCATAAACTGGCTCAACTGCGTCACCCACGGATTCGCGCCAGCGAGGAGACCATCATGAAGTCGCTGGTCGGCGACTACCGCGAGGAGCACCTGTTCACACTCCGCCAGTCCCTTAAGGCTTACCGGTATTACCAGGAGTTGATCCAGGAAGTTGACGCACAGGTCAAGCAAATGATGCAACGGCTTCCCTCCAAAGTTGCTGAAGGCGAACAGCCTCCGCAGGGAAGCAAGCGCCGTGCTCGCAAGGTTCCCTGGAGGAATGAACCACCGCAATTGCGCGAGGACCTCTATCGGGCATTCGGAGTGGACCTGACCGAGATTCCCGGCATCAACGCCTTAACCGCACAAATGCTGCTCACGGAGATCGGTCCGGATCTGGCTCGATTTCCGACCGCCGCCGCCTTCTGCTCCTGGCTGCGGCTGTGCCCAGACCCAAGGATCAGCGGCGGCCAGGTCCTATCCTCTAGAACCCGTCCCACCAAGAATCGTGCCGCACTTTCCCTGCGTGTGGCTACACAGGCGTTGAACCGCAGCGACAGTTTCCTCGGAGACTATTTCCGCCGTATGAAAGCCCGCATGGGAACTCCAAAGGCCATGACCGCAACCGCTCACAAGCTCGCCCGGATCATCTACCACATGGTTACTACCCATCAACAGTACGATGCCACCATCTTTCAAAAACAGGAGGAGCGTCGGCGGCACCAGAAATCGGCCAGACTGCACGCGCAAGCGCGAGAACTCGGCTTTCAACTGGTGCCCATCAAGGTTGTTCCTTAGGAGAGCCGGAGGCTTTATGGTGTGAGCCGCTCAAAGCGGCTTGAGCGGGGTCGCTAACGCGGCCCCGATTGAGTTGAGCCACCTTCTCGGTGGCAGGTCACTTCCACAGGTTCAGTTGGTCCAGGCGCTCATCTTCCACTTCCTGGTTGCGAATGTACTCCCGAATCACAGCCTCATCCCGGCCTACTGTCGATACCAGATGCCCTCGCGCCCAGAAATGCTGACCAACATAATTCTGTTTTCGTTCCCCATACGTCCGCGCCAAGTGGATCGCGCTCTTGCCCTTGATATACCCAACCACCTGCGATACTGCGTATTTCGGCGGTATCGAGATCAGTATATGCACATGGTCCGACATCAAATGCCCTTCCTCGATCTTGCATTCACGCTGTTGCGCAAGATCGCGGAAAACCTCGCCCAAATGCCGGCGAAGGGTTTTATAAAGCACCTTCCTGCGGCACTTCGGGATAAACACAATGTGATATTTGCAATCCCATTTCGTATGGCTTAAGCTGGCATACTCGTCCATCCGGTTTCTCCTCTTCGTGTGCTTGGCGGCTCACGTCGAAGAGTTTCTGGATGGACTCCAGGAAATGTCAAACTGTTACTGCCACCCCGGCAAAGCCGGGGGTTCTCCCTCTGGCAATAGGGGACGCGCCGCAGCGGATCCGGATAAGCTGATGCCGAGCCGACTGTTGTCAGAATCACGGTGTGGTCCGAGCGCAGGCCTGTGGATTTATCGACAGGGCGCGAGTAACGGCGCTGTAAGAGAATGTT
>JAJYZE010000225.1 GCA_021800195.1 Acidobacteriota bacterium | reverse complement strand
CGCGCTTCCATCTCTTTCTGAAGGAGTGCAAGTGGCGCTTCAATACGCCTCAACCACGACATCAACAAGCCCAATTTAAGGCAATGGGCTCGAGATCGGCTCAATTCGTTTTCTCGGACAGCGGAAAGAGGAAGGCGAAGTCAAGCAGCGCAAGCCTGGATACAAAGCCCGGCGCTGGGCCTGACGACACGGGCACGAGGTTGGCGAAGCGGTGGCGCTACCGGGAGTCCGCCTCCATGTCCGCCTCAACCTCCAGCGTTCTTCGCCGCAGTCTCTCCGCCAGCTCTCGCGGCCGCAGGGATTGCGGATAGTGAAGCATGGAGCGCAGAAACCCTCCCCAGGTGTCCTGCGCGATGCGCAGCGAGGAGGGCAGTACGTAAGCGCCCATCATCATCTCGCTCAGCAGCAGGGAGACCGCTGCCCCGTAGAGCCCATAGCGGCGGGCCGCAAGGTACGTTACCAGCACGGTGATCCCCGTGGCGCCCGCGTAGACCGTGGCTAGCCGCTCATGCAGGTTGATTGCCGCCACCAACGTCGAGCTGGTGGACCACAGCGAGTAGAAGACCACCACCACCAGAAGTATGCCCACCAGGCCGGGGCTGGAAGGAACCCGTCCCAGCGTCCACTTGTGCAGAAACGTGGGGCCAAAGGCCGCCACCAGGACCACGACGACCAGGCTGACAAAAAGCGCAAACTGCACCGCGCGGCGATGAATCTGCCGCACCACGTCCATGTCTCCCGCACCGAAGGCGATCGAAAGCTCTGGCCAGATGGTGTTCCTCACCAGCTCCACCGCCTGCAAGGCCAGGCGGGAGACCGTTCGCGCCGTGATCCAGACAGCCACCATGTCATTGCCCAGGGCGTAGTTCACCGCCAGTTGCGATCCCTGGATATTGAGCGAGTTGCCGAGGGGAAAACCCAGAAAGGCCAGCGCCGGCCGGGTGAGCCGCTTGATCTCTCGCAGCGAGGTGTGGCTCCATCCGTAGCTGATCCAGGGAATATCATGCTTGACCATGGCGCAGAGGATCAGCGTTCCAGCGAGATTGGCCAGCGCGAAGACCTCAGCGGTGGTGCGCGGCCCGTAGCCCTCCATCACCGGCACCAGCATGACGGCGAAGGCGGCCAGCGTCAGGCAGCTCTTAGCGAAGTTCCCATACGAGTAACGCTTGATGCAGCGGTAAGCCGACTGCAAAAGCTGCTCCATCTGCCCAAACAGCATCGACAACGCCAGCCAGAAGAGCACCACCTTGACGTCATGCTCGCTGAGCAGCGACAGGTTGAGCAGCCGCGCCACCGGCAGTTCATAGATCACCAAGCAGAAGACCGCCATGGTCGCGCTGATCAGTAGCGTGATAAGCCACCAGCAGCTCTGGAAGATGGTTAGAGCTTGCTCCTGCTCCCCCCGCGCCATCAGCATGGTCATCTCATTGCCGGCGACCGAACCAAAGCCGACGTTGGAAAAGCTCAGGTACGTCGGCGTCGCGGTAAGAATCCCCCAGACCCCAAACATGGCCCGGCCCCAGAAGTGCATCAGCATGGGAACCTGGATAAGCTGAATCAGGGTGTAGGAGGCCTTGCTCACCACCGTAGTGACAAAGCCGACCATCAGCCGCCTTCTGGTCCCCTCATCCATGCTTCAGCTCCCCATCCAGCCGGATCTTCTCCTGGGCCAGCCGCAGGAGCATGAGTTCATCGCCGCGCTGCTGGGCCTGGGCCATGGCAGCCCGGACCTCCCGGGAGCGGCGCTCCAGGTACCCGCGGCGCAGCGCGGCCAGCGCTCCGTCGACCTTTGCCGCGGTGACGCCTTCCTCCGCGGCGCTCTGCAGGGCGCTGGCCAGCAAAGTCCGGGAAGCCTCATCGGGAGCAGCCTCGAAGGGATTTTCCTGCGCCGGGCCATTCACCAGCACCTCGATCAAGGCCGCGCTGGGCAGCGCCGAGTACCACTCTGGATTCTGGCCCAGACGCTCCACCGCCAGGGCCCGCGCTGAGTCAGCGTCCGGCAGCACCAGAGCGCAGAGCAGAATCCTCTCATCCTCGCGGACCGCCCGTGGCTGCGCCGCCTTCACGCTCTCCAGCCGCTGCTGCGCGGCGTGGCGCAGCTCCTGGCGCAGCAGAGCGCTATCGATGCCCAGCTTCTGCGCCGCATTCTCCGCGAATTCACCGCGTGCAATCGGATTGGTAACCCGCACGATATGCGGCAACAGCATGTTGACGGCCTTCACCTTGCTCTCCGGCGCGCGTCCGGGATAAAGCGCCTGCGCACGCTCAATCAGATAGTCGGCGTAGCGTGCCGCTCCTCGCACGGCAGTGGTGTAGGCCTCCATGCCCCGCTCCTTGATATACCGGTCAGGGTCCAGGCCGCCCTCCAGCGTAACCACCCGCACCTCAAAGCCCTCTTCCACCAGCAGCGCGATGGTCTTCTCCGCCGCGCTGGCGCCCGCCTGATCGGGATCGAAGTTCAGCACCACGCGCTTGGTGAACCGGCCCAGCAAGCGAACCTGATGGTCTGTGAAGGCGGTTCCGCTGGTCGCAATCACGTTGCCGATCCCGCCCGTGAAGACGCGGATGCAGTCCATCTGTCCCTCCACCAGCAAGGCAAAGTCCATCTCCCGGATCGCCGCCTTCGCCTTGTCCAGGTTGAACAGCACCTGACCCTTGGTATAGAGCGGTGTCTCCGGCGAGTTCAGGTACTTGGGTCCGGCCTTAGGGTCCTGTTCGGCTGCATCCAGCGCGCGCGCCGTAAATGCTATCGGCTTGCCCTGCTCATTCGCGATGGGAAAAGTGATCCGCCGGCGGAAGCGGGCATACATTGGCCCCGGGCTGCCGTCCTCCTGCTCCTTCCAACTGAACAGGCCGCTCTGCCGCAGCACCTCCTCAGAGAAGAAATTGCCCAGACGGTCGCGCATGTCGTTGAAGCTCTCCGGAGCATACCCGATACGGAACTTCGCAATCGTCTCCGCACTCACCCCGCGCAGGCTAAGATACTCCCGGGCGCGGGCCGCCTCGGGAGAGCGCAGGGACTGCTCAAAGTACTGGGTGGCGGCCTCATGCGCGTCCAGCAACTGGCGGCGCAGACCGGCCTCCCGAGCGTCCTGGGCGGAGTGGAACTCCCGCTGTGGAAGAGCCATGCCCATCTTGACCGCCACGGCGCGCACCGCCTCGGGAAAGCTCAGCGAGTCCATCTTCATCACAAAGTTGAAGACGTCCCCATGCTCATGGCAGCCGAAGCAGTAGTAGCTGGCCGTTCCGGGGTAGAGGTAGAACGATCCTGACTTCTCTTTGTGAAACGGGCAAAGCGCGCTCCAGTTCGCCCCGCTCTTGCGCAGCTTCACATACTCGCCCACAATCCGGACGATGTCGGCCTGCTGCTTCACGGTCTGGGCAAAGTTGTCCGCCATAGGGCTGCTTCCAGTGTAGGCGGAACCACCCGCAACGCACCTCCGGTCGGCTCTCCCTTACCAAAAGCCGAGCAGGCTCTCCGCTCCAGACGGCGGAACTCCCGCTCTGCTCTAGACTCTGTCTTATGCTCTCTTCCGCTCGCGCCCGGCTCTGCGTGGTTCTGGTGGGCGCGCGCAACCCGCTTAACATCGGGGCTGCGGCTCGCGCCATGCAAGACTTCGGGTTCTCTGACCTGCGGGTGGTCAACCCATTCTCAGCCCCGTTTGAAGCCGCACAACTGGACGCTTTGCAGGCCGAGAACCGGCCTTCAGCGAACCCCTCGGCTCCCAACCCGGCGGCAGTGGCGGCGCAGCAGGTGCTGCGCTCGGCCCGCCGCTATGACACCCTGCTGGAAGCCATCGCCGACTCTACCTTTACGGTAGGCACCACAGCCATCGGCGAGCGCAGTCTGCGGCAGCCCATCCTGCGCCTGCAGCAAGCTGCGCCGCTGATCCAGCAAGCTCTCAGCGCCGCCGTCCCAGGCGCACCAGCGGGCAACGGCGGAGCGGAGCGCGCCAGCCAGGAGCAGGAGCCTGGGGCGGCAGAGCACCGCGTGGCTCTGCTGTTCGGTTCGGAGAAAACCGGTCTGACCAACGATCAGCTCTCGCACTGCGACCTGCTCACCACCATCCCCATGTTCCAGCCTGAGGGGAACCGTCACCTCTCGATGAACCTGGGCCAATCCGTCGCCGTCTGCCTCTACGAGTTGATCCGTTCCGGCTTCGAGTCCAGCGTGGAGGTTCCGCGGCAACAGGAGGCTCCCGCAACTGCAGAGGACCGCGAACGCCTCACCCAGCTTCTGTTGGAGGTTCTGCGCGTCTCCGGCTATGCACACCGCTTCCCGGCGAACTCCCGCGAGCCGGTGGTCCGCCAACTCGTCCTGCAGCTTGCGGCAGCCTCGACGCAGGCCCCCGACAGCTACCGCTCGGGGATGACGCACTCGCAGGCGATGACGGTGATGGGCATCCTGCGCCGCGTTCTGCGGCAAGCCTCCAGCGCGCCGGAAGAGCCGGAAGAGGAGAGCGCAGCCGGCTCGATAGAATAGGGTGGTGTCTGATCTTCTCGAAAAGATGAACCCCCAGCAGCGCGAGGGGATCCTCGCCACTGAGGGTCCGGTGCTGCTGCTTGCTGGAGCCGGCAGCGGCAAGACCCGGGTGATCACCCATCGCATCGCCTACCTCATCCGAGAGATGGGCGTCTCTCCGGACCACATTTTGGCCGTCACGTTTACCAACAAGGCCGCGGCGGAGATGGGCGAGCGGGTGGAAAGGATCCTGGGTCACACGACCCTGGCCCAACCCACCATCTCGACCTTCCACAGCCTCTGCGTGCGGATTCTGCGCCGAGACATCGAGGC
The DNA here is from genome assembly GCA_021800195.1 of Acidobacteriota bacterium. Lineage (GTDB taxonomy): Bacteria > Acidobacteriota > Terriglobia > Terriglobales > Acidobacteriaceae > Granulicella. The sequence goes on along the minus strand of JAJYZE010000225.1, from coordinate 785 downwards.
CCTGCGCGTCGGCAACCAAGGCCTGACCCGCAACTTCGCCATCTACGACGAGACCGATCAGCAGGCGGTGGTAAAGCAGGCCCTGAAGCGCCTCTTTCTGGATGACAAGGCGCTGAAGCCCCGCGTCGCTCTCAGCCGCATCTCCTGGGCCAAGAGCCACATGATGGATCCGCAGGAGTACTTTCTCGCCTCCACCCATCCCGAGGAAGAGAAGATCGCTCACATCTTCAAGATCTACAAGGAGGAGCTGGCCAAGGCCAACGCCCTGGACTTCGACGATCTGCTCCTGGAGACCGTCCGTCTGCTCAAGTCCTCCTCCGAAGTGCTCGCCCGCTACAACCGCCGCTTCCGCTATCTGCTGATCGATGAGTATCAGGACACCAACCGTCCCCAGTACGAGTTGATGAAGCTGCTTGGCAAGCACGGCAACGTCTGCGTGGTGGGCGACGAAGACCAGTCCATCTATTCCTGGAGGGGCGCGGATATCCGCAACATCCTGGAGTTCGAGCGCGACTTTCCCGAAACGCGCATCATCCGGCTGGAACAGAACTACCGCTCCACCGAAGCCATCCTGGAGGCTGCCGGCGCCGTGGTGGCGCGGAACACCCAGCGCAAGGGCAAGAACCTGTGGACCGCGCGAGAGGGCGGTTCGCTGATCGGTTCCTACGAGGCCGCGGACGGCGAGAGCGAAGCGCTGTTCATCGCCGACCGTATCGCCCAGTATCTGCGCGAGACCGCCGCGGAGCTGCCCCGTTGCGCCGTGCTCTACCGCACCAACTCCCAGT
>JAJYZE010000224.1 GCA_021800195.1 Acidobacteriota bacterium | reverse complement strand
ATAAAAAGTTCACTGCAAAGATCTTTGCCCAAAACCGCGCCGCGTCATGGTAACGTTCGTTATTCGTACGCAGCGCCATGGTCTTCAGGATCACGATCAACAGGGAAAGTCCCATGGTCAGCTGAGGAAATAGGTAGTGAAAGGTTACCGTAAAGGCGAATTGAAGCCGGTGCATCGTCAGCGCATCCATCGATCGCTACCTCGGCCTTTAGCATAACGCCATCGTTTGCGTTCTGCGAAGCTGTAACTCATTCTTTTTCATGTACCATACCTTCGATTTCAAAGGCCCTCATCCCTTCGATGGACTTCAGAAAAGCTTTTTGCTTTCCTCTGGTTCGCGGCACCGCCAGGTGGCGCTGCCGTATACTGGCTCGCACCGAGAGCGTAAGGAAAAACCATCCAGACCTCCGCCGACTCGCAACGGAAGAAGAAGGCGGTCTCCAATTATCGTAAGGCGGTCCTGCATCTCATTGGCCCGCCTTCAACGCACCAAGGCCATCCCACTCAGGAGATCAGTTTCAATGCGCACCGAAACCATGCTCATGGCGCGGCAGCCACTTTGTCTTGCGAGAATCTTCGCCCTTGCGCTGCTCGCATCGATCCTGGTCGGCAGTGGAATCTCCGCCGGGGCTGCTGTCTCTTCGGGCGCCAGCCCGGAGCTTGGTAACGCGCCTGCCGGCCGCACAGGCTATTACCGTTACCCCGCTGTACATGGAGACACGATCGTCTTTAACTCCGAAGGTGACCTATGGTCGGTGAACCTTCATGGCGGGCTCGCCAGCCGGCTCACCTCAGCCTCGGGGAACGAGACCATGGCCAACATATCGCCGGACGGGCAGACCGTGGCCTTCCGCGCCCAGTACGAGGGTCCCAGCGACGTCTACACCATGCCCATCCACGGCGGCATTCCCCAGCGGCGTACCTGGAACGGAGTGGCCATCCCAGAGGGCTGGACCCCCGACGGCCGTCTGATGGTCAGCACCACCCGTTACTCGACGCTGCCCATCCCGCGCCTGGTCCTGCTCAATGATGCCGGTCAGGCCGATATCGTCCCTTTGGCCGGGGTCGCTCAAGCGGCCTATTTTCCTGACGGCCAAACCCTGGTCTTCACCCGCTGGTACAAGCAGCCCAGCAATACCAAGCGCTACAAGGGAGGCACAGCGGAGAGCCTCTGGAGCTACGATGGCCATGGAGAGGCGACTCCCCTCACAGCCGACTACGCCGGCACGTCCAACAATCCCATGATCTGGAACGGCCGCATCTACTTCCTCTCCGATCGCGGCGGGGTCATGAACGTCTACTCCATAGACCCTCGGGGTCATGATCTCCGCCAGGAGTCCCATCAGCGGGTCTTCGACATTGAGAGCGCCTCCCTCTCCCATGGCCGTATCGTCTATTCTTGCGCCGGCGCACTCTGGCTGCTCGACCTGAAAACAGGGCACGAGGCCGAGATCCCCGTTACGCTTCTCTCCGACTTCGACCAGCTCCAGACCCACTGGGTGACATCGCCTCTCCAGTACCTCAGCGCTGTACACATCGCTCCTGACGGAGGAAGCGCGGTTTTCACCGCACGCGGCGAGGTCTTCCGTGTCCCTGCCAACACCGGGCGCATCGTCAAAGTTGCCTCCTCTGCCCAAAGCCGGTACTTCAGCGCGCGCTTCCTTCCCGATGGCAAGAGCATCCTTGCCCTCTCCACCGCCGGCGGAGAGACCGAGTTCTGGAAGTATCCGGCTAACGGCCTGGGTACCCCGGAGCAATGGACGCACGGCGCCAAGATTCTGATCTGGGATGGGGTGCCCTCCCCGAACGGCCATTGGCTGGCGTACTTCGACAAGAACCACATCCTTTGGCTCTACAACATCGACACCAAGGCGACCCGGCAGATCGCCCAGACGCCCGCCGACGACTTCCGCGATCTCTCCTGGTCTCCTGACAGTCAGTGGCTCGCCTATGTTGAATCCGCACCCAACCTCTTCGATCAGATCCATCTGCTCCGCGCCTCCACTGGCGAAGTTCACTCCATCACCTCAGACCGCTACAACAGCGCCAGCCCTGCCTGGAGCAGTGACGGAAAGTGGCTCTACTTCCTCTCCGACCGCAATTTGAAAACCACGGTCGACTCGCCCTGGGGCTCGCGGCAGCCTTCCCCGCACTTCGATCGCTCTGAACAGATCTACCAGCTTGCCCTTACCCCCGGCCTCCGCTCACCCTTTCTCCCCTCCGACGAACTTCATCCCGACGAGGGGGAGCAATCCGCGGACGCCTCCGCTAAGCCCTCGGGCGCCTTCACTCCATCGACCGCCGGAAAAGCATCCAAGGCAACTCCTAAGCCGAGCCCGGTGAACATTGACTTCACGGGCCTCTCCGCGCGCTTAACCAGCGTTCCCGTTGCAGCCGGAAACTACAGCAGTCTTCAACTGACAGACAAGCGTCTCTGCTGGCTCAGCTCTGCCGATAGTATCCACGCCAAGCAAAGCCTGCAGTGCCTGGCGATCGCCAACCACGGCGATCCTCCCTCGACCCTCCTCTCCGATGTGCACCGCTTCGAAGTCTCCCTGAACCGCAAAAAGATGCTGGTCGCAGAGGAGAAGAAGTTCTACATTCTGGACGCTGACGCGAAGGCCTCGACGCTCAAGGATCCCAAACTTCTGGCCAAAAAGCAGATGGATCTTTCGCACTGGATCTTCTCCACCAACCCGCGCGACGAGTTCCGTGGCATCTTTCTTGACGCCTGGCGTCTCGAGCGCGACTACTACTACGACCCCGACATGCAGGGCGTCGACTGGAACGCGATGCGACGGCGCTATCTTCCGCTCGTCGCTCGCGTCTCCGACCGCGACGAGCTCAATGACGTCATTGCGCAGATGGTCGGCGAACTCTCCACGCTGCACACCTTTGTCCACGGTGGCGACGCACCCAAGCCCTCCCAGGATGTCGCTACGGCCACGCTTGGCGCTCTGCTTCAGCGAAATGAGAAAGCGGGAGGCTACGTCGTTCAACACATCTACCTGCACGACCCGGACCTGCCCAGTCAGGCGTCGCCACTGGCGCGCCCTCAGTCCCTGGTGCAAGAGGGCGAAGTTATCGTCAGCATTGACGGCCACAGCCTTCTCAGCGTTCCCAATGAGAGTGTTCTGCTGCGCGGCAAAGCCGGAGTCCAGGTCATACTGACCGTGAAATCCGCCGGCGGAGAGATGCGCAACGTGCTGGTCACGCCCATCTCCGAGACCGAGGACGCCAATCTGCGTTACGCCGAGTGGGAGTACACGCGGCGTCTGCAGGTGGATGCTGCATCGCACGACAGAATCGGCTACGTACATCTGCGCGCCATGGGTCCGGAGGATATCGACCAATGGGCGCGCGACTTCTATCCTGTCTTCAACCGTCAGGGCCTGATCATCGACGTCCGCCACAACCGCGGCGGCAACATCGACTCCTGGCTGCTCTCCACGCTGCTGCGCAAGGCATGGTTCTACTGGCAGCCGCGGGTCGGTGAGCCCATGTGGAATATGCAGGACGCCTTCCGCGGCCACATTGTGGTTCTCTGCGATGCGTTCACCGCATCGGATGGCGAGGCCTTCACAGAAGGCTTCAAGCGGCTGCATCTGGGCAAGGTCATGGGCACCCGCACCTGGGGAGGCGAGATCTGGCTGAGCGCGAATGACTTTGAAAAGGACGGCGGCATCGCCACCGCGGCCGAAATGGGCGTCTACGGGGCGCAGGGAAAGCACTGGCTCATCGAAGGCCACGGCGTGGACCCCGACATCGTCGTCGATGACCTTCCCCATGCCACCTATGAAGGATCAGACGCGCAGTTGCAAGCCGCCATCAAGCTGCTTCAGAAGGAGATCAAGGCCGACCCCAACCCGGTCCCGCCGCATCCGCCTTACCCAAACAAGTCCTTCCAGTACAAGCAGTAGCTGGCGCGAGCGCCTCACAACTTGTGTCGGCTATTTCGACCAGAAAGCCATCGTGCCGGCCAATGATCTTTTGTGTGGACCGGGCGTCCTGCACGCCGACCAGGAGCCGCCCTCGTCACCTCAGCGCATTTCCGGTTATCAAGAAGTCTTTTTCGTCACAAAGGAGCATTTGATTCGAGAGTGGGCACCCCACATCTTGTTTTTCAGAGATGTGGGTTTGCAGGATCTCTGGCCCATCTGCGGTTTCCACTTTCACCACACTCGGCATGTCCCAACAACCGTGTACAGTCTGCCTTTTGACCGGACAAACAGGTCATCTTTTTATGGTCATATCGGAAAGCAGCCTAATCATGCAAAAGATGGCCGCCGCACAGTTCCAAGCGTAATGTCTTGCGGTGATGGACAAGGTCACGCAGAGCGGTCTGCCTGTGGCTATCACCAAGCATGGCAAGCCTGTAGCGAAACTGGTTCCCGCAAGCGAGGGCGGAGATGAGATCTCCGGGGCTTTGGCAGGCATCGCCAGAATCAACGGTGAACTCAAGAACACCGTCCCCGCCAGCGACTGGGGAGCGGAGTCCCTCTTTTCTGGCGGATTTGCCCAGAGCGGATCCGAGGGAGAGAAGCCGGATCGAAGCGTACATCTCAGTCAGCATGACAATTTATTCACATGGAGATCCCCACACACTCTCTCTCCACTCTACGATCGTCTAAGAGTACACATGTGTCGTCTGCATCCAACGCGCATCCTTCTCATGTTCCCTGTTTTCCTTTGCCTTGCCCTTCCTGTCTTCGCTCAAACAAAGGTCCCTTCTTTCCCCATTTTGTTCACCGTAGTAGATGAAAACGGAATTGCGGTTCGTGGGGCCGCTCTCACCATTGCCCAGCCCAACGCGCCAACGGTTGAACTGCTTACTGACCAGTTCGGACACGCACAATTCGTTCTTACCTCCAAGGCTCCCTACCACGTTCTGGCTGACAAGCAAGGCTTCTACCAGACCACCAAGGCGAACCTCGACCCGGCCATCCCGGAAATGCAGATCACAATGGCCCATGAGCAGTACATTCGCCAGCAGGTCAACGTCACTGCCTCAAATCCAACCATCGACCCTCAACAGTTCGCTGACGCCTCCACGATGAGCATGCCAGAGATCGTCAACATCCCGTACATCGTCGATCGCGATATCCAGGATCTCTTTCCCTTCAACCCCGGCGTCATTCAGGATCCATCCGGTCAGGCGCACGTGGCCGGCTCCCCCACCTACGCTACCCTGGATGAACTCGACGACATGAATCTCCGCTCGCCTGACAGCGGCGATCTCTCGCTGCACGTCAGCACGGATGCGGTCCGTAACATCGTCATTGAAAGCACCCGTTATCCCGTACAGTATGGCCGCGCTACCGGCGGCATCATCGCTTATTCCAGCGGAATGGGAGACAACCACCTACGCTTCAACGCAACGGACTTCCTGCCCTCCTACATACTCAATAACGGCGTCCACTTTGATAAGTTCATCCCTCGGATTACCGTTTCCGGGCCTGTACGCAAGAACCACTCCTGGTTCTTCAATGGCTTTGATATGGAGTACTCCAGCGGATACATCATCGGGCTGCCCGCCAATGCGGATACCGATCCGCTTTGGGACGAGAGCGACCTCCTGCGCTTTCAATTCAAGCTCACACC
>JAJYZE010000223.1 GCA_021800195.1 Acidobacteriota bacterium | reverse complement strand
CGGTCCCACCTGGCGCAACCGGGGCCGTGGAGACCAACCTGATGGAGAAGCCGGTGGGTGACCGGCTGCGGTTGAATGGGAACCGGATCAGAGTTTCAGTGAAACCCTATGAAATCGTCGCCGTGCGGGTCGACTATCCTTGACAGGGAAGCGGGATCTTCCATTGTCTGCCTTCTTGACATAGGAAGTCTCAGGAAGAGGAGATGCAATCTGTCGGTCCGCTTGCCGCGCCCTGTCGTAGGACGGTTTGTTGTTTACAGAATACTCGAAGCACTCGTCAAGACGGGTTGAGTGTCCAGCGAACGGAGCGTTTCACTCCGTCTGGAAGCGCCTCGACGCACCGTGGGGGGATGGGCGGCGACTGTGGGGCCCCTTGATCTCGGTACCCGGTTCATGATGGCGTCCAAGTCCGGGCGCTGACCAACAGCACATGCCAGATCTCCTATCCTCGGCTGCTCCGTGGATAGCTGTTGCGCTTGTTGTTGAGATATGGAGCTACGCCCGCCAGCCCAAAGGCGCAGACGGCGAAGCCATGCCGGCAGGGCTGGCCCTCCCTGGGGCAGAGCGTCCACGGGAGAGCCCAACCGCGGGAGGAGCCGGGTCAGGCGTTTTACGGCCTGCCTCCCCTGCAGCCAGACCGGAGGAGACGTCTTCTGCCGGAAGTCTTCCGCCCATGCGGAAGCTGCAAGCGTGGCTGGCTGGCGAGGCTGGCTGGCGAGGCTGGCTGGAAAGAGGGCGCTCCGTTGAGCACGACTCCTCATCCGGCTGGATCCATCGGATCAAGGCAGATCCTCCGGTGCGTTGGACGGAATTCTTTCCATTGCTCAAATCACCCGGCACGGATGTAGACTGGCTGTGCTTTATCGTACGGAACCACCATCTCACATCAGCTCACCAGGTCCCATGGAGGGTCTATGCAATTCTCATTTTCGAAACGTTGCATTGCAGAGTTTTTCGGTACCTTCTGGCTCGTCTTCGCCGGCTGTGGAGCAGCTCTCTTCGCCGCTACTTTTCCCAACACAGGCATAGGCTTTTTGGGTGTCTCCCTGGCCTTTGGGCTGACCGTGTTGACCATGGCGTACGCCGTCGGTCACATCTCCGGCTGCCACCTGAACCCGGCGGTTACGTTAGGTCTGGTAGCCGGCAAGCGATTTTCTGCGAAGGAGCTGTTACCCTATTGGGCTGCTCAGACACTGGGCGCCATTGTGGCATCGGGAGTGCTTTACATCATCTTCGCCGGCCGCGCCACATGGAGTCTGGATGGCTTTGCGTCCAACGGTTATGCAGCGCACTCCCCTGGCGGTTACAACTTGCTGGCATGTCTGGTGGCAGAGGTGGTCCTCACCTTCTTCTTCATTCTGGTGATCATGGGCGCAACCGACGAGCGTGCGTCCAAAGCGCATGCGCCGTTGGCGATCGGTCTCTGCCTGACCTTGATCAACCTGGTTGGCATTCCGATCACGAATTGCTCTGTGAATCCGGCGCGCTCCACCGGTCCGGCGATTGTAGTAGCTGCCGGAGGCAACTTCTGGGCGCTCGGGCAGTTATGGCTGTTCTGGGTTGCACCGTTAGCGGGTGGCCTGCTGGGTGGGCTGTTCTACAAAGCCGTTCTTGCTGAGAGTTGTACGCCAGCGACGACGTAGAGACCCATTCCGTGCTCGGCGCAGCTTTTTAGAGGCGCGGGCCTTCATGGAGGCGATTGCGGCGTGCTCCTTCCGCCCCGGCGGGCAAGCCGGATGAGATGGAAGGAGCACGCCGAAGTTGGTTGCCGTGGCGGATTACGCCAATTCGGAAGAGGCTATCGGCTACCCTGGCATCTAAGACGAAGGATTTCCTGTTGCGTGCAGCCCTCTAGATGTCCAAATTCTTCACATCAAGGGCATTTTCTTCAATGAACTTACGGCGGCTCTCGACGTCTTCTCCCATGAGCGTAGTGAAGATCTCTTCGGTGGCTGCAATGTCTTCCAGCTTGACCTGCACTAGGGTGCGGCGGGCCGGGTCCATCGTTGTGTCCCACAGTTGAGAGTCAGTCATCTCGCCAAGACCCTTGTAGCGCTGTACCTGGTACTCTTTGCGCCCTTGCTCGATGACATACTCGAAGACCTCGCGCGCCGTCTTCTTCACCACCGGATCTTGTCCGACCTTGCCGGCTCGCTTTCCAGGCTTGGCTGCATCGGTTGCAGCGCCTTCCTCCTCTGCGCCGCCCTCCAAGGTCTCGCCGGCCTCCAGCTCCTGTTCCTGATCTTCCAATGCCTCCTCAGCTTTGGCAGCGGCAGGAGCTTTGCCCGCATACTCCACAAGAAATGGACCGGTGAGCTTGTCCTGCAGTTGCGCATGCCTGGCCAGCAACTGACGTGACTCGGGAGCGGCAGCCAACGTCCAGTCGAGGTGGCGTGGCGCTCCCTGAGCATCCACGAAGGTGAGTGAGTAGGTGCGATGCTCCTCGTCGTACTCTACCTCGGAGACGCTCTTGAACTGGTAGACGCGTTCGATCTCCTTGAGTCTGGTCCGCAGATGCTGGAGCTTGGCGCTGGTCTCGAAGTCTGTGCGGCGGACGGCATCTTTGCCCTCGCTGGCGAAGGTCTCCGCGAAGAGGCGGACGACCTGCTCGTTGCGCAGGCGCTTGCCCACCTTGTCAAAGAAACCAAGGTAGTCGCTCAGGCTCTTCATGTAGTCAGTGAGCGCCTTGCCTTCCAGCGTAGCGCCGCCTTCGCCGTAGCGGATGATCATGCCGTCGGAGGCGCGCTTCACCATCACCTGCACGTACTCCCGCTCATCCTTGATGTACTGTTCAAACTTGCCCTTCTTGATGCGGTAGAGCGGGGGCTGAGCGATATAGACGTGACCGCGGTCCACCAGCTCCTTCATGTGGCGGAAGAAGAAGGTAAGCAACAGTGTGCGAATGTGCGAGCCATCCACATCGGCATCGGTCATCAGGATCAGCTTGCCGTAACGGAGCTTGGCGATATCGAAGTCGTCTTTGCCGATTCCCGCGCCCAGCGCGGTGATCATGGCGCGAATCTCCTCATGCCCCAGCATCTTGTCGTAGCGGGCCTTCTCCACGTTCAGAATCTTGCCCTTGAGGGGAAGGATGGCCTGGAACTTGCGGTCGCGGCCCTGTTTGGCAGTGCCACCGGCCGACTCGCCCTCCACCAGATAAAGCTCGCAGAGCTCAGGCTTGCGCTCCGAGCAGTCCGCCAGCTTGCCGGGGAGCCCGCCGCCATCCAGTGCCCCCTTGCGCCGCGTCAGATCGCGCGCCTTGCGCGCCGCCTCCCGGGCCCTTGCCGCGTCGATGGCTTTGTTGATGATGCGCTTGGCCACCTGCGGATTCTGCTCCAGAAAGGCGCCCAACCGCTCGTTGACGAACGCCTGCACCTGGCCTGCGATGTCCGAGTTCAACTTTCCCTTGGTTTGGCCTTCAAACTGCGGTTGCGGCAGCTTGACGCTCACCACCGCCACCAGTCCCTCGCGAACGTCATCCCCGGAGAGATTCTCCTTGACATCCTTGAAGAGGCCTAGCTGTTGGCCGGCGACGTTGATGGTGCGGGTGAGCGCGGTGCGGAATCCGGATAGATGCGTTCCCCCATCCACGGTGTTGATGTTGTTGGCAAAGCTGAAGACGGTCTCCGAGTAGCCGTCGTTGTATTGCAGGGCAATCTCCATGGTCACGTTGCCCTGCTCGGTCTCCATGTAGATGGGCTTCTCGTTCAACACCTGCTTGCCCTTGTTGAGCAACTTGACGAATTCGGCGATGCCCCCGGTGTACTTGTAAAGCTGAGCCTTGGGCTCTCCCTTGGCGTCGGCCTGGCGTTCGTCGGTCAGCGTAATCTCAATCCCCTTGTTCAGAAAGGCCAACTGACGCAGGCGGTTGGCCAGGGTGTCGAAGCTGTACTCCGTCACCGTAAAGATGCTCTTGTCGGGGAGAAAGTGGATGCGGGTGCCACGGTGTTTGGTGGGGCCCATCTTGCGCAGCTCTGAGGTGGGTTCTCCTCTGGCGTAGTCCATCTCCCAGGCGAAGCCGTCGCGCCAGATCTCAACTTCCAGCGCCTCCGAAAGCGCATTGACGCAGGAGACGCCGACGCCATGGAGACCCCCGGAGACCTTGTAGTTTGAGGCGTCAAACTTACCGCCGGCGTGCAGCATGGTCAGCACAACCTGCACTGCAGGCATGGTCTCGCCGGTGGGCAACGTTTTGTTGTCCACCGGGATGCCACGGCCATCGTCCACCACCGTGATCGAGTTGTCGACGTGAATGGTTACCTCGATGCGCGTGGCGTAGCCGGCCAGGGCTTCATCGACTGAGTTGTCCACCACCTCATAGACGAGATGGTGCAAGCCCATCTCGCCGGTTGAGCCGATGTACATCGCCGGCCGCAGACGGACCGCCGCCAGCCCTTCCAGGATGGTAATGTTCTCCGCAGAGTAGCTCCCGGGCTCAGCCGAGGCAGAGGTTGTGGCAGGGGGAAGAGGGGTAGCAGGGGCGGCTGGGGCAGGGATAATCTCTTCAGGCACGAACGGGACACTCCAAATGGCTTCCGGTGGCTTCAGCCCAGGTCGGTAACAGACGCAAAACCATTGAAAATAATGGCGATCTGCGAGTTTCCTCGCTCCCTAAGTATAGCATGTTCCCACCCCGGGCCGGGCGTACTGTTTTGCGCACCAGCATCGTCGTTCCGCCGGCTCTGAAGTCCGAAGCAGGATTCATCCGCATACGTTACCAACGGAGGTCGGCGCTCTGTCTATAACCGGAGTTCCTTAAAGGGCATACGGATCTGCCGGCGCTATGAGCAGAGACCGCCCGGCGTAGCGCAGAGGGCTTCGGGGCGCAGAGGGCTTCGGGACTGTGAAGCGCCGTCGAAAGAGCACCAACGAGCCGGAGGCGTTGATGCCTGTCAGGCGTGGAGCGCATGCCGAACAGGAGGGTCTAAAGCCGATGCGCCAGACCCGATGGGGAAGCGAAGTGAAAACATCGATCGCCGCACCTTCCCGCAGGGCGCGGCCCTTGCAGGAGTCACGAAGTTTACGCGGCCAACTCCGCTGGGATCAGGATATTGGCAGAGCAATCTTTGATCCGCGGGTGTTTGTTGCGGCCGGCAGAGGACCCGGGGTAAACTGAAAAGACGCACCACAGGCGCGTAGCTCAGTTGGTTAGAGCGCTACCTTGACACGGTAGAGGTCAGCGGTTCGAATCCGCTCGTGCCTACCAGCTTTTCCGCGGTTCTCTTCGCGAGATAACGGTCCGATGGAGAACCGGATGCGGCCCGGGCGAGACCGCCGGGCAAGGATGAAAGCTGGAGCGGAGCAGCCCATTCGCCCGCATCTTCTGAGCGGCTGGGTTTCAGGATCTGTGGCGCTCTCCAGGCGCCCTTCGTATTCTGCCAAGTGCAGTTCAAGTTTTGATGGTTGGGAGTGAAGTGATGGCACAGGTATGTGAGTATTGCGGCAAAGGCCCGCAGTTTGGCAACAACATCTCGCACGCGCACAACGTAACCCGGCGGCGCTGGAACCCGAATCTGCAATCGGTGAAGGCGGCCTCGCCGGCGGGCGGCTCCAGACGCGTGACAGTATGCACCCGCTGTATCAAGGCCGGCAAGGTCGTCAAGGGTTAA
>JAJYZE010000222.1 GCA_021800195.1 Acidobacteriota bacterium | reverse complement strand
CCTGAACACGGCCTTCACGTTCAGGATGCACAAGAAGGGCGTCTTGCCCGGAAGCCGTTGTTGGCTCCCGCTGAAATCACGGTCCGCTTGGAACGAAAGGCATAGGCCACAACCACCGACGCGTTGGCCTGGGCGCAAAGCCGGGGCTCCCACCCGCCCGTGCCTCCCTTCTACCCCGGGTAGCTATGGGCAACTCATTCGCTCTGCTTGCCCGCCGTCGTCATTCTGGCTTAGCCCATGACCATTCCCACTGCCCTTTGTCGCATTTCATCCAACGCGGCCCCGAGGCAAAGGCCTGCCGTGGCCCTTGCTCAGGCCATATTTAAGCCCGGGATCACGCACTCCTTCCATCCAGGATCAATAGGATCGCCCTACAAGGTAACGGCGCAGCTTTCTGCTTCACTGGACGCCCTGCCAGGATCGGTCATTCCTCTGAACGATAACCAATGTTTAAGAAGGAAGATTCATATCTCCCGGCGAGTATTTCATCAAGCTCTCCACTCCCGTTGACCAACCTGTTCCGCCCTATGCAGTCACGATGCGCAGCCGGCTTCGAGGAGCAGCAACGAGAAATCCGCATTTGGACAATGCACCAGCGATCCATCTTCCGTCACATGCATTCTGGTCCCCAACTCATTGTGTACAGACGCCGTAAGCATTCGGTGACGATAATCACATACAACCTTCCTTCGATCTTGATCTGATACATAGCAACGACACTGAGACGATCCGGTGCGCTTCAGTTGCATTCGATATTTCAAAGAGCTTGCAGGTGGAGGAGCGTTTTCGGACCGTTGGCTGAGATGCAGGTGCCGTGCCATACCTGGAACCAAACAACATTAAATTGATCGAAGGAGAAACGATGAAGCGCATTCTTTCAGTAGCTTTCGTGTTGCTGAGCACAGCAGTTGCCGCGCAGGCGGGAACGATCCACGGTAAGGTGACCGGCGCCAAAGGGCAGTCCGTCGTCTACATTGACGCTATTGCAGGCAAGACCGTCCCTGCCCCATCGCAGCACGCGGTGATGGATCAAAAGGGTTTGATGTTCGCGCCCCATATTCTGGCGATCCTGAAGGGAACCACTGTGGACTTCAAGAACGAAGACAGCGTGGAGCACAACGTGTTCTGGCCTTCCATCAGTGGCAACAAGAGTCTTGGCCACAATATGGGAACCTGGCCGACCGGTCAACAACGCAGTTTCAAGTTCGATACTGCTGGAATCGTTCCCCTCCTCTGCAACGTGCATCCCGATATGTATGGTTTTATCGTGGTTTCGCCGACGCCCTACTATGCAATAACCGACAAAACAGGCGCCTTCACGATCTCCAATGTTCCCAACGGCACCTATAGCGTGACTGGATGGAACGAGCGAGACAAGATGCGCACCCACACCGTTCAGGTTACGGTAAACGGCGATGTAACAGCGACCATTCCCCTGAAGTGACAGGCGATCCTAGGGCGGGAAATCTCGCAATCCGGTTGCACCATAGCGCCCCAGCAGAGAGACAGCCATCATGCTGAAGAGATTTGAAAACAAAGCGGTCGACGCGGGATGGCTGAACAGCAATTTCCCCTGCATGATGGCATGCCCGGCTCATACCAATGCGGGACGGTATGTTGCGCTTATTGCGGAAGGCAAGTACGAAGATGCCTATCGCTATGCGCGTGGTCCAAATCCTTTGGCCAGCGTCTGTGGCCGGGTTTGCGCTCACCCCTGCGAAACTGCCTGCCGCCGCGGTGAGATTGATCGCCCTATCTCGATCCGGGCTCTCAAACGCTTTTTGACCGAGCGTCACGGACCTGAGTCCCGGCGGCCCGTTGATATAAATGCTGGTCGCAGACAGGAAAAGCTGCCCTTCAAAATTGCGATTGTGGGAGCCGGACCGGTTGGCCTTTCAGCCGCTCATGACCTCGCGGTGATGGGCTACTCGGTCACAATCTTTGAGGCCGCGCCGGTAGCAGGCGGCATGCTCCATCTCGGTCTACCGGAGTACCGGCTTCCTCGCAGTGTGATCCAGGCGCAAGTACGCGAAATCCTTGCAACCGGAGATATCACGCTAAAACTCAACCATGCCGCGGGCCGAGATTTCACCGTCTCCGGCCTGCGCAGTCAGGGCTTCGATGCGGTTCTGATTGCCGTCGGAGCCCATCGCAGCCGCGACCTTTCCATTCCAGGAGTTGATCTCGACGGCGTCCATAAGGGCATCGACTTCCTCCTGAACGTCAATCTTGGCTATCAATTCACCATCGGCAAGAAAGTGGTCGTGATTGGAGGCGGCAATGTCGCCATGGATGTGGCCCGTTCGGCAGCCCGAGAGGTGCTTCGCCAGCATTCCGCTGGAGTGCAGGAACAGGAACCTCTCCAGGAGAATGTCAACGCTGTCGCTGCCAAGGAGATGATGGACATCTCCCTTTCAGCCCTTCGCCTCGGCGCCAGTGAAGTTCATCTGGTATGCCTTGAAAGCCGAGCAGAAATGCCCGCATCCGACGAAGAGATCGCTGAAGCCGAGGAAGAAGGAATCATCCTGCACCCCGGACTCGGCCCAAAGCGTATGATCGGCGGCCCTGACGGCGTTACCGCCCTCGAAGTGCTTAAAACCAAGCAAGTCTTCGATGCGGACGGCCGCTTTAATCCCACATTCTATGAAAACAGCGAGTTTCAACTCGATTGCGACACAATCATCATGGCCATCGGCCAGGCTCCACGGCTTGACTTCCTCCAGCCGCAGGATGGGGTTGAAATCTCACGCCGGGGTCTGATCGCCGTAGAACCGCGCACGCTCATGACCACATCTCCGGGAGTCTTTGCTGGTGGCGACTGCGCATTTGGACCCCGCCTGATCATCGACAGCGTCGCGGACGGCAAGCGAGCAGCGATGGGAATCGATGAGTACCTCCGAGGGACTCGTCATCCGGAGCCGACGATCGAGGTCGAGGTCCTGCAACGCCACAGCATGCCGCTCAATCTCCTGGATCTTGTACGGAACGACCCTCCCCTGCTTCCCCTGGACCGTCGGACCGGCGTCACCGAGGTCGAAACGGTTTACGACGAAGAGACAGCCCGGGCAGAAGCGCAACGCTGCCTACACTGCTGGGTTAACACGATCTTCGAGGGCAGCCCCCTGGATGGAAGTCAATGCATCCTCTGTGGTGGTTGCGTGGATGTGTGCCCAGAGAATTGTCTTGAGCTGGTAAGCCTGGATCGCTTCGATTTCCAGCCAGCAGTCGTTGAACAGCTTGTTGCCAACGAGAGCCTCCTCACCGTGGAGCTGGATGATGTTCGAGCGAAGGAGCTTGGCACGATCTCCGGCTCCGTAATGCTGAAAGACGAGACGCGGTGCATCCGTTGCGGCCTCTGCGCAGCACGATGCCCGGTGGGCACGATCACCATGGAATCCTACAACCTGATCCCGGCCGAACCGACCGGGCTCATCTCCCCTGAATCCATCGAAGCGCCTCTGCGCGCGACGTTGGCAAACAGAAAGTGAGCCAACTATGACCACTACAAAAGACACCTATATCGTTCAGGAAGGCGCGGTGCTCGATCGCAGGGAGTTTTTCACCAAGCTCGGTCTCGGCTCTCTGGGCGTTGCAGCCGTTGGTACATTGGCGTTTTACTACCAGTACCTTTCACCCAACGTACTCTTTGAACCATCCCCCATTGTGAACGCCGGAGCTATTGATCGGTATCCTCTGGGCTCCGTCACGCTCGATGTCAACTCAGCAATCTACCTCGTTCATATAGCCAGAGGCTACTTCTCTCTCAGCGCTATTTGCACTCACCTGGGCTGTATGACCGCGTGGAAGCCCGAGCTCAACATGATCGCATGTCCATGCCATGGAAGCCGCTTCAACCGCGAAGGGCAAAAGCTGGCAGGTCCGGCGCCTAAACCTCTTCCATGGCTAAAAACCTGGTTGAGTGACGATGGAGAACTCATGGTCGATCGCTCCATTACGATTCCACAGTTCCAATTCTTGAGGGTATAAAAGATGCCGGGCACCATCGAAACCTACTTCGACAAACTCGAACGCACGCGGGTGTGGCGGTCGATCTTCCGCAGCGGCAAGGGCACAAGTACGCTTCACAATGCGTTGGCCATTCAGCAAAACGTATTTCTGCACCTGTTCCCCACCAAAGTTCGTAAACGAATGCTCGGGCTGGGCGCTACCTGGTACCTCGGAACACTTACGTTGGGCACATTCATCGTTCTAGTCGTCACCGGCATTCTCTTGATGCTCTACTACCATCCATCCGTGCCACGTGCATATTCCGATGTAAAAGATCTCCAATTTGTCGTTTCTTCAGGTCTTTTCCTGCGCAATCTGCATCGCTGGTCGGCCCATGCGATGGTTTTTCTTGCCTTTGCACACATGTTTCGCGTCTTTTACCGCGGAGCATACCGTACCCCGAGAGAATTCAACTGGGTGATCGGGGTCGTTCTTCTTCTGGTAACTCTTCTGCTCAGCTACACCGGCTATCTGTTGCCCTGGGATCAACTCGCCTTCTGGGCAATCACTGTCGGGACGAACATCTCTTCGGCAGTGCCACTTATCGGCGACAAAATACGCTTTATGCTGCTGGGCGGACATCTTGTGAATGCCAATGCCTTGCTTCGCTTTTACGTTCTGCACTGCGTGATTCTACCGCTCACCGCAGTTCTCTTTTTAGCCGTTCATTTCTGGCGAATCCGTAAGGACGGTGGTCTATACGTGCGGGAGACCGAGCCCGGAGTCGCAAATTCGGACCAGGACCTTTCAAATCAGGAGCAGGAATCGCGATGACGCCTCCAAAAGACTACTCGGCCGAAGTCAGCTCGAACATGCAGGTTTCCCAACGGCGCGTTCTTTTCGTAACGCGGCGCACCTCTCCTCAGGTTAAAGCGTACGACGAGGAGCGAGTGCAGACCTCTCCCGAGGTTCTGATTCGAGCTCTGCTCGCAGTCGAGTGCCTCCTGATTGCCCTGGTACTGATGTCATTGTTCTTCAACGCACCGTTGGAAGGAGTTGCCAATCCGACCAACACGCCTAACCCAGCCAAAGCTCCGTGGTACTTTCTTGGGCTGCAGGAGATTTTGCACTACTTCCCACCTGTTGTTGCCGGGGTTCTCATTCCTGGATTGCTCGTTACCGCACTCATCATTATTCCCTATTTTGACATCAACATCGAGGCAGATGGCCTCTTTCTCAAGAATCGCGAGCGGCGTCTGATGCTCTCGATGGCCGTTGCGGGTGCGCTGTCCGTCTTCTTCCTGTTTTTCAAGGTATATGTGGCGCTGGCGCCAACGTTGCTCGTGACCGCATTCGTGTTGCTTGCGGCGTTCAGCCCTCCAGAGTCGTCAGGACGCTTTCGACGGTATCTCGCACGAAGACCCGTCTTCTGGTGGATTATGACCTGGTTTCTATGTGAACTCATCGTTCTCACGGCAGTAGGCACCTTCTTCCGCGGCCCCGGTTGGTCGTGGGTCTGGCCATGGAGGAGTTAGATGCAAACGACAAATAAGGGCTCATTCTCCTCGATCAGGGCATTCTTGTGCGACCCTTTCCTCATGTTTGGCGTCGTCAGCGTGTTCTTGCTCTTGCTGTTGATGGTGGCCCCGGCAAAGGATTACTTCAG
>JAJYZE010000221.1 GCA_021800195.1 Acidobacteriota bacterium | reverse complement strand
TGGTTCCCATCGAACCTGCCTCCATGCCTGGCCGTACCGTGATTCAGTGGGACAAGGAAGACTGCGCCGACATGGGCCTCATCAAAGTGGATCTGCTCGGCCTGGGCATGATGGCCGCGCTTCGGGAAACCATCGATCTGATTCCCCTCCACTACGGCCGGCAGGTGGACCTGGCTGCGTTGCCGGAGGATCCTCTGGTCTACCAGACGCTGCGGCAAGCGGACACCGTGGGCATGTTCCAGGTGGAGAGCCGCGCCCAGATGGCCTCGCTTCCGCACAACGCCCCGCAGCGCTTCTACGATCTTGTCGTGCAGGTGGCCATCATCCGACCCGGCCCCATCGTGGGCAAGATGATGCATCCCTACATGCGCCGCCGTCAGGGCAAGGAGCCGGTGAGCTATCCGCATCCTCTGCTGGAGCCTGTGCTCAAGCGCACCTTGGGAGTGCCGCTCTTTCAGGAGCAACTGCTGCGCATGGCCATGGCCGTAGCCGATTTTACCGGCGCCGAAGCGGAGCAACTGCGCCGCGCGGTCGGCATGCGCCGCTCCATGCAGCGCATGAAGGATCTGGAAGGACGCCTGCGCGCCGGCATGACGCGCAACGGCATCGGAGCCCAGACTCAGGACAACATCGTGCAGGCCATCAGTTCCTTCGCTATGTACGGCTTTCCTGAGTCGCACGCGGCCAGCTTCGCGCTGATTGCCTACGCATCGGCCTACCTCAAGGTCCATTATCTGGCTGCGTTCACCTGCGGCCTGCTCAACAACCAGCCCATGGGCTTCTACTCGCCCGCCGTCCTCGTCAAGGATGCCCAGCACCACGGCCTGTGCGTTCATCCCATCGATGTGCAGCGCTCCTTCTGGCGCTGCACGCTGGAAAAGGAACCTGACGGCGCGCTCTCTCTGCGCCTTGGCCTGAACTATGCCAAAGGCCTGCGCCAGAGCTCGGCTCAGGCTCTTCTGGCCGCCAGAACCAACGATGGTCTCTTCCCTTCCGTGGACCTGCTTGTCCAGCGCGTGCCTGAACTCAGCCGCAAGGAGGTCACTCTGCTGGCCCACATCGGAGCACTCAACTGGCTAGGCAGCCCGGAGCGCTGCACCGGCCAACCACCCCGCGTCCTGCATCGCCGTGACGCTCTCTGGCAGGCAGCCCAGGCCGCTCGCCCCGTGGGGCCGTTGCTGCGCCCGGCTCATCCATCCAGCGATACCACCTGCGACTCATCGGCCTCCACCGAGCAGGTCCGTCTGCGGCCCATGACCGCCTCCGAACGGCTGGCCGCCGACTTTGCCGGCACCGGCCTCACCACTGGCCCGCATCTCCTGGCCTATCGCCGCTCCGCCTTATGCCGTCAGGGCATCCTGCCCGCCGATGCTCTGACGCACTGCCCCAACCACAGTCACGTTCGCATCGCCGGCTGCGTCATCGCCCGCCAACGGCCGGGCACGGCCAAAGGATTCGTCTTTCTCTCCCTGGAGGATGAAACCGGCATCGCCAACGTCATCATCACCCCCGGCCTGTTTGAAGAGCAACGCCTGCTGGTCACGCGCAGCCGGTTTCTACTCGTCGCCGGCCCGGTACAGAATCAGGACGGCGTCATCCACGTCAAAGCGCAAAACATCTCGCCGCTGGAAGCTTGTGAATAAACTCTTGACTCACGCAGCAAGCTCTGCGCAGCCGCAGCATCCCATGGAGCGCGGCCGAGCGCCCGCTCAGCCACTACTACAGGCCTCCTGCAACATCCTCCTGCCGTAACCGGCCTGCCAGCCGCGCCAGCAACTCCGTGTCCAGCGCCCCTTGGGGATGCTCCAGCCTGGCCCACAGCACGGCGAAGTTTCCCAGCGTGGAACTCTCAGCCGAGCGGCGCTGCACCGGGACACCGCAAGCCGAGGCCGTCAGCTCATTCAGGAACCGGTTACGGCTGCCTCCGCCCACCACGCAGATGCGGCTCAACTTCTTGCCGGTCAGGCTGCGCAGCTCTCCCAGCAGAGAGGCATAGCGCTGCGCCAGGCTGTGAAAGATCAGATTGGCATAGGCCGGAGCCGACTCTCTGCCCACCCCCAGCGGGGCAACTCCAAGAGCTTTCAACTGCAGGTTGATCCGCTCCGGCATGTTGCCGGGCAAGAGCAGATCTGATCCGTCCAGGTCCAGCACACGCTCTGGCGCCGGAAGCCTTCGCACCTCGCACATCAGATCTTCCAGGGGATACGGGGCCGACTGCTCCCAAACATCCATGCACTGCCTCAGGAGCCACATACCCACCATGCCACGATGGAAGAGCGTATCTCCCGTCGCCGCACGCAGATTGGTAAAGCCTTTGCTGCAGGCCTCCTGCGTCTTCAGCGGTGCCCGCAACCTTGTACCCACCAGCGACCAGGTTCCTGAACTGATATACGCCCAGTCGGCATCCTCGGCATCGATACCGGCGATCGCCGCTGCCGTGTCGTGGCAGGCGGTCGCCACAAGCTGCGTATGTTCAAACGCGGCCAGGGCGCGCAACGGATGCCGTACCCCTCCCAGGACGGAACCGGTAGCCACCAACTCGGGAGCCTCCGCCACATCCAACCCGAGCGCGGTAAAGATCTCTGCTGACCAGCACATCCCGACAGGCTCTACCTCTTGATCCACCCACTCGCGCCTTTGCTGAAACTCCAGCAGCGCCGTATGCGACGCATTCGTGACCTCGGCCACGCGCGGAGCCCCCAGCCAGTACAGAACATACTCCGGCAGATTCACCCAGGGCATCCCTGCCGGAACGCCACTTCTGCCGTCCGCATAAAGCTGGTAGACGGTGTTCAGCGGCTGCACTTGCACCCCGGTGACCGCATACAGCCGCTCCGCAGGCACGCGCCCGTGCGCCTCCTCCATCGCCGTCCCGGTGCGAGGATCGCGATAGCAGAATGGCTGCGCCCAGGGCCGTCCCTGAGCATTCAGGCGGACATAGTCCACAGCCCAGCCCGTCACTCCAATGTAGGCAATTCCTTCCGAAGCCAGCGCAGCGCACTGCCGCAGCCCCTGCTCCAACTCGCCAAGGATGTGCTCCAGGTCCCAATACAGACCCTCCGCACGCTGCACCGGCCGATTCCCAAACCGATGCACCATGTGGATCAACGGAGTCTCCGCCTGCCAGCGCAGAAGCGAAACACGGCAGCTCTCCGCGCCGAGATCGATACCCACCAGGGCGGGACGGTGGCTCACCGTAGAAATGCCTCCGGCAAGCCGCCGTCGACGGGAATCAGATGGCCGCTGGTGCAGCGCGCCTTCGGACCCGCCAGGAATAGAATCGCCTGCGCGCAATCCTCCGGCTCAATTGGCTGGTGCGTCAGCGTCCGGCGCGCATAGAACTCCGCCAACTGGGTACGCAGCTCTTCGTCCGTGCTCTCTCGTTTGAACTCCAGCTTGTACTTGGTCAGGGAAGCCATCACCCGGTCGCGGGGGAACATCGTCGAACCCTTGACCACCGTCGCCGGATGGATGCCATTCACCCGCACCTTCGGGCTCAGCGAGACCGCCAGCTCCCGCACCAGATGGCTGAGCGCGGCCTTACTGACGTCATAAGCCTCACTGCCCCGCTTCGGCACCACGGCATTCGCCGAGCTGGTCAGCACCACGCTCGCCTCCAGATTTTGCTCAGCGAAGATCTTCGCCGCCTCCTCCGCCAGCAGGAAGTTCGCCGTGACGTTCAGCTCCAGCGTCGTGCCCCACATCGCATCACTCACCACCCCATCCGGTGGCGCCGGGAAGATGGCTGCGGTATTCACCAGAATATCGAGTCCGCCAAAAGCAGCGATGGTCTCCCGGATCGCAGAGCGGATCGACTCCCGGCTGCGTATATCGACGGCAACCGCGATCGCCGCCTCCCGTCCCGTAATCGCCTGCGCCTCCCGGGCCGCGGCCTCCGCTCCAGCCAGGTCGCGGTCTGCCACCGCCACGTGCGCTCCGCGCTCAGCAGCCAGCAGAGCCGCCGCCCGCCCGATACCGCTGGCCCCGCCAACGATCAGTGCGATCTGGCGGCTCAACTCCTTCTCCGGCGGCTGACGCCGAATCTTGGCCTCCTCCAGTGCCCAATACTCGATTCGAAATGCCTCTGCGGCGGGTAACGCCACATAGTTCGCAAAGAACGGGAAATCCTCAGACGACGCCGCGGGTCCGGCCTGGGGAAGATTCGAGTTCGCCTGACTTCCCTCCGCGGCCAGCGCCGTCGCTCCCTTCATCACCTGGATCGCATTGCGGTAAAACTCTCCGGTAATGCGCGCCTCGGTCTTGTTCTTGCCAAAGGAGAACATGCCGACTCCGGGCAGCAAAACCACGGTGGGATTGGGATCCCGCATCGCCGGGGAGTCCGGCAAGGCATGCCGCCGGTAGTACTCCGCATACTCCCGACGATAGTTGTGCATTGCCTCGCTCAGCGCCGACTTCACGGCAGCCAGATCGGTATCGGCCTTCAGCTCCACAAACAGCGGGCGAATCTTGGTACGAATGAAGTGATCCGGGCAGCTCGTGCCCAGGTGGGACAGCGCTTTGGCATCTTTGCTGTTGATGAACTCCTGCACCTCCGGAAGATCCGTAAAGCTCCCTATCAGCCTCTTCTTCTCGCTCACCAGACCGCGTAGATGCGGCATCACCTGCAGCGCCAGCTCACCGCGGTCAGACCTTGGCTGCAGCAAAGCTCCGCCAAAGGCAGGTCCTCTTCTGCTCTCCTCGTGGGCCTGCACAAACTGGCCCAGATGATCGATGATGGTGATGGTGTTCAGGTAAGAGGCGCGCTGCGTCTCTCCCCAAGTGAAAAGACCATGACCGCCCAGCACGATGCCGGTACAGTCCGGATTCTCTTCGACAGCTCGCAGCATCATCATCGCCAGTTCAAAGCCCGGCCGCTGCCATGGTAGCCATACCAGCTTGTGGCCAAACTGCTTGTTGAACTCCTCCATCTTCTCCCGGCCATTAGCAGCCGCGGCCATGGCGATCCCCCAGTCCGGATGGAGATGATCCACATGCGCAACGGGAAGAAAGGCATGCAGGGGAGTGTCAATCGACGCCGCTACCGGGTTGCCCGCAAAGGAGCATAGCGGATACTTCGCCACCATCGCGTCTTCTTCAGCCACACCCGAGTACTGCTGCTTCAGAGCGCGCACGCGGTCCAGGTACAGTGTGGCGAATCCCTTGCGCTCAATGCTCCCAAGGTCGCCTCCACTGCCCTTCACCCATAGCACCT
Organism: Acidobacteriota bacterium; assembly: GCA_021800195.1. Taxonomy (GTDB): domain Bacteria; phylum Acidobacteriota; class Terriglobia; order Terriglobales; family Acidobacteriaceae; genus Granulicella. The sequence continues at coordinate 441 of JAJYZE010000221.1, read as the reverse complement.
CGCAGGGCTCACCGGTGAGTGGATCCTTCTGGCGGATCTTGGAGCTGGTATTGCCGCCGCCAAAGTTGGTGATCCGCAGATCAGCACCCAGCAGATTCGAGCGATATCGCAAAAGATCCGGCTCATCCAACTGGGAAGCAGTGTTCTCATCCCAGAGATCTTTCAAAAAGCGCAGCGCCATGTCCGTCACCACCTGTCATCGTGAAATTCAGCTTCAACCGCAATTAAAGCATACCTCAACCAATAGGGCAATTATTTCTATATGGAAGAAACCGCATCCAGCCTCCGTTCGCAGGCACCTCCCCAATTCCTCGTCCTTGAATCCCGAGCCGCGCCCGAGACTCGTTGGAAATGTCGCCAGATTGTGTTCCAGTTGCCTGCAGAGGCGAGCACCTGGCTAGGGCAGATTCGCGGGCCTGGATTCGGTCAGGAGGAGCAAGA
>JAJYZE010000220.1 GCA_021800195.1 Acidobacteriota bacterium | reverse complement strand
GCGCGCCCTTTCCCTGCTCCCACATCCAGAAAGACCGTCCGCTCAATCGGGTGAGGGTTCGTGCGCTGCAGCCAGAGGTCCAGGACGTTCTGCAAAATCGATGGGGCAATGCCGTAGTAGGCGGTCAGATCGCCGAGCCGGGCGTCCGTGCCGGCGGCGAGCGCCGAGCCTGGGATCAGCCCGGAGGTATCCGTGCCGTGGGCTCCGTCGAAGGGATGAATAGCGGGCAAGTGCTTGCGGCGAGGCATCTTTTCGGGCGAACGATCCAATAAATGAAGAACGTGGAGAAAGACCTACAGGATGGGGAAGAGCGCGGGAAGCAGCGTGACCTCCACGCGGGAGATTGCGGGAAGGCCCAGCAGGCGATTTTCAATCTGCGCGCTGAGCTGCGTGTTAGCGCCCTCAAGAGTGTTGTCGGAGGCGCCGGCGAGGTGAATCGCATGCACGGAGATATGTGCGATGTAACGCGGAGGCAGGTCGGCGATGGTTCTACCCGGAGCTTCCGGGTCAGGGGTGAGTGTGGCGGAACGAACCAGTCCGGCGGCTACGATATTCGGGCCGGCGGGAGTGTAGCAGTCTCGAAGCAGATGGAGCAGATCAGCGTCAGTCATGGGATGGCGAAGGCTTTCCAGCCTTCTTTCACTCTACGGCAGCCGGAGTTGGGATGCTGAACTCGCCGCTCTTCAACCGCTCGACTTCGCCGGCGGGAGGGATCTTCAGCTCGCCGGCGTTGAATGGGAGTATTGACCCACTGGCCGGCCTCCGCTTTGGAGAGATTTCCGGAGAGAGCCGGAAAGGAGCATGGTGCTGCATGACGAAAGCCTTGGCTCGGCCGTGCAGGCATTGCGTTTCGCCCCCCGATCCGGCCTACTCCTGGGTCGCCTGGTGGTACTTGACGCAGTCTTCGATGTGGTGAAGTGCAAGAGCCTTCATCTGCCCATCAGGGTTGTCCAGAGCGTGTCCATGGCGGTAGTACTCCAGCCAGGTGAGGCATCCCCGGATGTCTTGGATATGTCCGTCTCCCGGATTGGGATCCAAAGGCATCAGGGTCCGCAAATTCTTGAGCGCGGGGCCGTACTCTGCGGCGGAGGCATCGCGCAGACTGGCCAGTTGGTCAAAGGCGGCCCAGGCCGGGGTGTTCAGCCGCTGCCGGTGGACGATCGCCGCCGCGGGCGGCGCCGAGAGCGAGCGCATCTGCCGTTCATAGCGGCGATGACGAAGGATGTTGTAGACGAAGAGGCAAAGGATCACCGCGAGCAGAACGTAATGGCGAGGGCGTAGAGACATAAGAGTGGCGCCTTGAGCAAAGAGCAAAAGAGACAATCGGCAGAGCCCGTGCCTATGAGTCCGAGCCTATGCCTGAAACTCCGGAAGCGCTCAACCGAGGCGCTCGATCTTTCCCCAGAACGTATCCTAGTGTCTCCGCTCCACGCAGAAGCGCGCCAGCGCCTTGAGCGGATCCGCGGCCTCTGCGAAGGGTTCCAGGGCGGCAAAGGCATCGGCGATCAGAGCGTCCGCGTCGGCTCTGGAGCGCTCAATGCCATAGACGGCCGGCCATGTCGCCTTCACGGCGGTAAGATCCTTGCCGGCGGTCTTGCCTAACTCTGTCGAAGTCTGGGTCATGTCCAGAATGTCATCGATGATCTGGAAGGCCAGGCCGAAGTTCTTGCCAAAGCTGCGCAGGCGATCAACGGTATCCATCTCCCGATGAGCCTGAGTCGCATGCGCCAGGCCGAGCAGTCCGCCGCAGACGATGCTGCTGGTCAGCAGCGCGCCGGTCTTGGCGCGGTGGATGCGTTCCACCAGCTCCGCAGTCGGGGCTAGGCCCTCGGATTCGATATCGACCACCTGGCCGCCGATCATGCCCGGGGGAATCGCGCTCGGGAATCCTACCCCGGTGCCAATAGACAGCGCAAAGTCGTGCAAAATGGCGACCGCCGTGGCCGGTGGAGCGGGAAGATCGGCGATCACCTGGAAGGCGAGGTTTTGCAGGGCGTCCCCGGCCAGGATGGCAATGGCTTCGCCAAAGACCACGTGGCAGGTGGGTTTACCGCGGCGCAGGTTATCGTTATCCAGGGCCGGCAGATCGTCGTGAATCAACGAGTAGGTGTGCGCCATCTCAATGGCTGCGCCGAGCTCGGCGCTGCCCGCTGGAATCTGGCCGGAGCCTGCCACCATGCGCGCGGCCTCCATGCAGAGGATGGGGCGCAGACGCTTGCCGCCTGCAAAGACACTGTGGCGCATGGCGCGATGAATCGATGTCGGCTCCGTCGTGACGGAGGGTAGCAGTCGCTCCAGGGCGGCGTCGGTGAGGACTGCGCCGGAGCTGAGCAGAGCTTGAGCGTCAGAGGTCATTCTCAGTGAAGATTCTACTTTACCTGGCCAAGGGAGGATGGGTGGCTCTGCCGTCCAGCTTGAACCGCTCGGACTCAGGGCCTCCACCAACCGGCGCAGGAGCCTCGCCAAGGGCGATTCCGAAGATCCGAGAGGGCATCGATGCCGGTCAGCTCTCTTCGCCACCTGTCAGGGCGAGGGCGTCAGGGTGAGCGTGTGGGCAACTGTCGGATGGTCCAGCGGCAGGGTGAAAGTCGAACCCTGCAGCCAGGGCTGGAACTGATCCAGAAACCACGGGCTGGCTGGATTGCCGGACTCTCCAGTGGTGATGTTGGCATGGGTACTGTCCGGATTCGAGAGGTCGGCAGTAAAGCGCTCGCTGGGGCCAAAGTGGATTTCGGTCTGCTTCACGGTGGTGCGGTCGCCGCTGTTGGGATGCAGACCGGTTCCGGTGGCCACACCCAGCAGCCGGCTGATGAAGGAGCGGCTGCCAAAGACGGGATGAGCGATCTCCACCGGATGAGAGGCTCCGTAGTTGAGCCGGGAAAGGTCTTGCGGAGCGTGGATGAAGTTGAGACTGCGTTCGGTGGCCACCGTGAGGAAGTCATTCCAGTTGCTGAAGGCGGGTGGTAGCCAGCGGGCAGGAGTGTTCTGCAGGATCAACTCCAGCGCGGTGCGGCTCTCCTCCCAGCTATAAAGGGCTATGGTGCGGTTTACCGCCAGACTGTCCAGTTTGACGTGATAGTGCGCCTGGTCGTAGGCGATAATCTGCGGAGCCAGAAGCATCGGCCACAGCGCCTGCTCGATCACCGCCGTGATGACGGCGGCTTGGGAGGAACGTTTGTCGTCTCCGTTCCAGCCGCGCAGGATGTCGGCGGCTTGCAGCAGGCGCGCGTCCTGGTGGGTGAGCGAGGAGTGATCCAGAGCGTAGGCGACTCGCTGCGCCACCACAAGATCAAACTCGGAGTGAATGTCCATCTGGATGCGCAGCATCTCTGCGGCGTCCAGCTTCCGGCCGCTCTGGATCTGGGCTTGCAACAGGTGGTCGATGCGCTCTACTCGGTAAGGATCGGTCCACTCCAGGGTGATGGCATAGGGATAGTTGGGCGGCGTAATTCGGGAGTTGGCGGTAGCGATGATGCCGGAGGAAGGATCGAGGACGGACGGAAGCTGGTCGTAGGGAATGTAGCCGGACCAGGATTGGGAGGCGTCCAGCGCATCCACGGGGCCGGGGGAGAGCGGACTGCCGATGCGAAGACCGGGGGCCGGCGTTCCGAACAGATCCGGTTGCGCAACAGAAGCAATCGCTGTGGCTGCGCCGGATGCGCCGCCGTTCTCAGCCGAAGCCGGTTCGGCCGGGTTCAGGGGATGCGGAACGGCAGGGCCACGGATTGGGACGCAGCCCAGCAGATGGTAGCCGATGTGGTGAGCGTCGGCATAGACCAGATTCTGGCTGACCGTGGTGAAGTGGGCGAAGGCAGTCACCAGAGAGGCAGCGTCGGTGGCGGAGTCCATCGGCAGCATGGTCGTGGCCAGCGTGGAAGGATCGTAGACAGTCCAGGCCAAGGCTAAGGGACGGTGGTCGCCGGAGTTCAGCGGCGCGAGGATCGGATTGATGATCGGCGTCTGGATCGTCTTGGCGCCGATATTTGTCTCGGTGGTGAGGACGTCCAGATGCAGGTCGCGTCCCCCGCGGACGCGGATCAACTCCGGATGATGAATGACCGGAGTCCAGCTATGGTCGGGGCGCTCGTACTCCATCGTGCTTCCAGTTTTACGCAGATGCTCCACCAGCAGGTCCTGAACGTCCGCGCCGGAGTTCGTAAACCCCCAGGCGACGTAGCGGTTGCGGCCGGCGATGACGAATGGAACCCCGGGCAAGGTAAAGCCTTCCACATCAAACCCCGGGCTTGCGCTCGCAGGCTTCAGATGCAGGGCTGCCTCGTACCAGATATCGGGGGCGTTCAGGCCCAGATGCATGTCGTTGGAGAGCAGGGGAGCCCCGCTGGCCGTATAGGTTCCGGCGACAACCCAGTTATTGGAGCCGTCCCGGCATCCTGCACAGTCGGCTCCGCGCAACTCGTCGGTTAGCCGGTTCAGCAGCGTGGAGGACACGATCGGCAGCGCAGCCGGCAGCGCCAGAGACTGGCTTCGGTCCAATGGAATCTGTACGATCGGCGCTGTCGGATGGGATAGATCGGGAGGATCCTGCAGGGGTGGTTTGTCGCGCCAGCTTCCTACCGGGTATAGGTCCGCCACCAGGTCCGCTGGGAGGTTGGCAGAGAGCGCCTCACGCTTCAGTTTGGTGGGGAAGTCGGTCGAGAGTTCCTCCGCCATCACCAGCATCACCAGAATCGAGTCGCGTGGCTCCCATCGGGCTGGCTGGTAGTGCAGGATGTGGAACTCCACTGGCAGGGTATCGGCGTTTCCAGTTCCGTTGTGAGCTGTCATGTAGGCGTTCACTCCACGGGCGTAGGCCTGGAAGTGGCGCAGGTCATCCGCAGAGAGAGCCTCCGCCGTCCGGTCGGCCGCGGCGCGCAGTTGCAGCACGCGCTGCTCGCGATCATGCTGCGCCAGGGACGGACCCAGGATCTCTGCCATGGTTCCGGCGCCTAGCCGACGCAGCATGTCCATCTGGAAGAGCCGGTCGGAAGCGGTGATGTAGCCCTGGGCAAAGAGCAGATCGTCCAGGCTGGAGGCTTCGATGGAGGGAACGTTCTGGGCGTTACGGGTTACCGTGACGGGAGCCGCCAGGCCGGCCACAGAGATCTGGCCGTCCAGCAGGCCTTCGCTGGTGAGCAGGTTCGCGCGCATGTCATGGCGGAAGCGGAGACCAGCGAGAAGCAGAGCGGCTGCCACAAGGAGCAGAAGGATTCCGCCGGTAATCAGGATGCGTCCCAGCCAGCGACGAAACCCGGCCCTGCGACGCTCGGCTTCCGGGCTGGCGTACTCCTCGGGATCCAAGGGAGCGCCCCGATGGAGCAGATTGAAAGGATCGGCGGAACTTCGGTCGGAGGAAGGTCTGCTCATGGCTACAGAGATTCTAAAGGCTACGCGAGCTATGGACTCCAGCCAGGAGCAGGCGAGCAGAGCAACACGGCGCGCCTTGTTTCGCACGGAATGTGGCAAAGCCGGCCCCGCCTGTTCTTGCCGGATGCAATCCAGCCCCCGCTTCTTCCCGATCGCCACGCTTTCCCGATCGCCACGCTGGGAGCATGGTGATCCTCCAAGCCTTGCCACCCGCCGGTTCCTTCACTCCTCCGTTTCCATCGCAGGAAGAGGGGAGGGACGGGTGAAGTAAAGAACCGGGAGCACTAGC
>JAJYZE010000219.1 GCA_021800195.1 Acidobacteriota bacterium | reverse complement strand
TGCCATTCCTGCTGCTGCCGATCCTGCTCCGGCCCGGCGCGCAGACGCCACAACAGCCGCCGGCCGCCACCCCGGCGGCCACTTCAGCCACAACCACCGCAGCCACGCCGGCGGCCACGATCCCCGCAGCAGCCTTGAAGATGGTAAACCCTGTGAAGCCCACCCCGCAGGGCCTGGCCCACGCCAAAACCATCTACGGATATGATTGCGCGATGTGCCACGGCGACAACGGAAATGGCCACGGCGATCTGGCCGGGCAGATGAAGCTGAGCCTGCCCGACTTGACCCAACCCGCCAGCCTGCAGGGCAAGACGGACGGAGAGATCTTCTACGTCATCAGCAACGGCCAGGGCGCCATGCCGGCTGAAAACGGGCGGGCCAAGCCGGAAGACATGTGGAATATGGTGGTGCTGGTTCGTTCCTTCTCCAAGCAGTAAGCCGGATGACGAAGCAGACCGAGAACATGAAACCTCTCCGCGCGGCTGCGTCGGCCAGGAGAGCCGCTTGCCTCGAAGCCCGCGCCAGACCTCACCCGCGCAAGGCTAGCCGTGACGTGGCATGCGAAATCAACTCGTCCTGTTGGCCAACTGGATCTTGGATGCTGGATCGCGAACCGCAACATCGGTTCCATGACGCCCCTGAGGGTTAATCCACCAACTCGGCCAGCAGGACCTGCTCGTCCTGATCGATCTCGCGCAGCTTCACCTCGATGATCTCCCGCCGCGAGGTAGGCACAGTGCGGCCGATGTAACGAGCCTCGATCGGCAGCTCGCGATGCCCACGGTCGATCAGAACCAGCAGTTGCACACTCCTGGGGCGGCCTTGATCGAAGAGCGCATCTAGCGCGGCTCGCGTAGTGCGCCCGGTGTAGAGAACATCATCCATCAGGATGATGTCGCGCCCGTTGATATCGAAGCCGATCTCTCCCTTTTCAACCACCGGACGAAGGTCTCGGGTGGACAGATCGTCGCGGTAGAAGCTGATGTCCAACACTCCGGTCTGCACCGGGATCTTCTCAATCGTCTCAATCAGTTTGGCGATGCGCTGGGCCAGCGGGACTCCGCGGCGCTTGATGCCGACCAGGCCAAGATTTTCGCTCCCGTTGTTGCGCTCCACGATCTCATGCGCCAGCCGCACCAGGGTGCGCTCAATCTCCGAGGCGGACATCAGCCTGCCTTTCTCCCGAACCTGCAAAGGAGTGGGGGCCGGCGTAGTTTCAGCGGAAGAAGTTGGATCGCTTTTCATTGCCCTCATCATAACAGCGAGTCAACCGATTCACACCCCGCCATCCGAGCCGCGCAGACTCAGCTTCGCCCGGAACGCGAGCGCAGATAACCGGCAAACGCCCCGGCCGTAGCCGCGTAGGCCAGGTACAGTAACAGGCAGAGGAAGATGCTGGCCAGCAAAATGCCGGCGCGAAACTCGGGCCTGGCGAGCATCTCGGTAAGCATTCTGGCGGACTGTTGCGACTGCGCTGCGAAGTTCGTGTGCAACTGCTCGAACATCTTGTTGAGCTGGGAGTCGATATCGGAGATCTCGCCGGCCGAGTGCAGCACAAAGCGCTCCATAACCAGGCCAATCGTATTCAGGGATGCGGTGGCCAGGAAGATCGTCAGCGCGGTCAGCGCACCCAGCTTCGCCCCGAAGCCGGCCGTGATGTTTGTCTGACGGAAGCGGGAGCTGTAGATGCCCATCACCACGATAGGCGCGGAGAGAAACCAACAAAAGGAGAGCAGAGAAACAGGACTAAGAGCAAAGGAGAGCAAAGACAGACCCGCTGAGATCGCTCCCGCCAGTGCAGCGGTCTGGATGGCCCCGCGCCATGCAACCACTTGGCCGGGAGTAGCAGGCTTTGCTGCAGACCGAGTGGCCGGGTCGCCGGCGCGCTGCTGCGCTTCCATCTGCTCTTCGATCTGGTCGCGCAACTCCTCGGATAGCCTTACCTGAGGCGCTCCGCAACTCCAACAATAGACAAGATCTCCCTCCTCTTCACGATGGAGCACGGCGTGGCAACGGGAGCAGGTTCGAGCAGTCACTCCTTTGAAGGTACAGCATTTTCGCCGTTCGGGAAGCAGGGAGAGCAGATCGACGGACCTTTGGCTCCCCTTGCGGAGTCCGGCGAAGTCAGGCTATTCGCTATCCGATCCGCTCTTGCCGGTGGGCAGGTCGATCGAGACCAGGCCAATCCGTGTTCCGCCATCCCGCTTCTTCACAGTCACCACGCGCATCCGCTGCGGAGAGCCTGCTTGCAGGTCGATTGCCGTCGAGGAGTCCTCACCGGATACGCTGACTCCGTGGTTGGACCCACTGCCGCTCTGGACGCCTGCTGTGATGACGTACGGGCTTTCGTTGCAGGTAAGTCCCTGCGCCGTACGGTGCAGGGAGCCCACGGGGCGGTGGTCGCGGCACTCCACGGGCGCGCCGTAGCGTGCGGCCAGATCTTTGCGGTAAAAGGCGAGCACCTTCTGCGCCGAATCCGCGGTCTGGAATCCGGCTATCTTCGCGCCCATGCGAAAGTTGCCAATGCTCATCTGGACGTTCGCTTTATCGCTGCCGCCATCCTCATCCGGAACCGGCGTCGCGCCCGGGTACGGGCTGATGCCGATGCTGGTGGCGTCTACGCTGCTGCCCGTATTGACGTTCAGCGAGCCGAAGGGAGTGCCAATGTGGACGCGTTGCGTTCCATCATGATCCCTCTCGGTTACGTGACATCCGGCGAGCAGAAGACCAGCCAAGGGAGCGGCTACGGCCAGGCAGGTCAGGATCATCAGGATGCGATGGGAGCGATTCATCACTGGAGTCCTTCTGCGCATGGCGGAGGTTGTAGGCCGCGGTGTCAACTCATCGGACGGCCGAAACTCCGCAGCGCGAATGATGGCGGTGCGGGAAGTCTATGCACCACAGTACGCCGCCGGCCGGAAAAGGTTCCGCTCGTTCCCATCCTGCGCTCCGCTTTCGCCCGCCGGGGTCTTCGCCGATCCGCGGCCTCGGGCGTAGCAGCCCCTCCCGCCTTCAAATGCAAGCCATGCCAGCGCTTCCGGGCCGGATCGGGCTCTCCCACTCTGCCCTCCCGATGGATGACGAGAACCATGGCAAGCCGCTGCGCGGAGGGCGAGAATCGGGTGACTGAGGAGGCAACCGAGGCCCACGCGAGCCACCAGAGTAAACTGAACGAGGTGACTTTTGGACAGAGAACGTGCATCGAAGGCTAGAAGCATGTGCCAACGAACCCGGGACGCGCATCCAAGGATTCCATGGGGCGGTTTCCTTACGGCCAAGGGCGGGCAATCGACGGGTTGGCTTCCTGAACCGGCCTCTTTTTCTCCAACAATTTTTCTCCAACAATTTCCTAAAAGCGCGGCGAGACGGGGCGCAACTTTCTTCAGAGGATACGAATGACTGACAAACAGCAGCAAGACGCACTGGATCAACTTTCAATCAACACCTTGCGATTTCTCGCCGTCGATCAGGTCGAGAAGGCCAAAAGCGGCCATCCGGGCGCTCCACTGGGCTGCGCGCCGATTGCCTATCTGCTGTTCCACAAGTTCATGAAGTACAACCCCAGGGATCCGCAGTGGCCTGACCGGGATCGGTTCATCCTATCGAACGGACACGCCTCCGCACTGCTGTATGGCGTGCTCCACCTCACCGGCTATCACTTGCCCATGGCTCAGTTGGAGCAGTTCCGGCAGTGGGGCTCGGAGACCCCGGGGCACCCCGAGATGGGCGATACGCCGGGCGTTGAGGTAACCACCGGCCCCCTCGGCCAGGGCTTCGCCATGGCGGTGGGCGAAGCGATCGCCGAAAAGCATCTGGCGGCGATCTACAACCAGGAGAACCACGCTCCGGTGGACCATCATACCTACGTGCTCTGCGGCGACGGCGACCTGATGGAGGGGATCTCACATGAGGCGGCCTCGCTGGCCGGAACTCTTGAGCTGGGCAAGCTCATTGTGCTCTACGACGACAACCTTATCTCGCTCGATGGCCCCACCGAGCTCAGCTTTACCGAGGATGTTACCCGGCGCTTTGAGGGCTACCACTGGCAAGTGCTCGTCGTGCAGGACGGAAATGATCTGGTGGCCATCGAAAAAGCCATTGAGGCGGCCAAGTCGGAGACCCGCAAGCCAACGCTGATCCGCGTGCGCACGGTCATCGGCTACGGCAGCCCCAAAGCTGGAACCAACAAGGTCCACGGCGAAGCCATGGGACCGGAGGCTACCCGCGCCACCAAAAAGAACCTGGGCTTCCCTGAGGACAAGAGCTTTTATGTTCCTGAGGAGGCGGGCAAGAACTGGCTCAAGGCCGTTGAAAGGGGCCAGAAAGCCCAGACCGAGTGGCAGGCCAGATTCGATGCTTACAAAAAGGCCTTTCCATCGCTGGGCGCTCAGTTCGAGCGCAGCATCGCCCGCCGCCTGGAGCCCGGCTGGGAGAAGGCGATTCCGGTCTTCCCGGCCGGCCCTGATGCCAAGCCTGTGGCCACGCGCAACGCCGGCCAGGTCGTCCTCAACGCCCTTGCCAAGGCTGTGCCAGAACTCTTTGGCGGCGCCGCGGACCTCACCTCCTCCACCAAGACGATCTTCAAGGACAGCCCCAGCTTCCATGTGGACCCAACGGGGCGCAACGTCTTCTTCGGGGTGCGCGAGTTCGGCATGCAGGCTGCCGTGAACGGCATTGCGGCCCACGGCGGACTGATTCCCTTTGGTTCGACGTTCTTCACCTTCAGCGACTACTGCCGTTCCGCCATGCGCATGGGAGCACTCATGGGAGTTCACGCGCTCTACATCTACACCCATGATTCGGTCGGTCTGGGCGAGGATGGTCCTACCCACCAGCCGGTCGAGCACCTGATGAGCTTGCGAGCCATTCCGCGCCTGACGGATTTTCGCCCAGCGGACGCCAATGAGACCGCCGCCTGCTGGCAGTTGGCGCTGGAGCGCAAGGGCCCCAGCTTTATGGCGCTCAGCCGCCAGGACCTGCCGGTGCTGGATGCAGCCCGCTACAAGATCTTTGAAGGCGTGCGCCGCGGAGCTTATATCCTGGAGGCGCATGGGCAGGATCTGGTCCTGGTGGCGACCGGATCAGAGGTGGCCTTGGCATTGACGGCCGCCGCCCAACTCAAGGATGCCAGCATCCTCGCCACGGTGGTTTCCATGCCCAGCTTCAAAGTCTTTGAAGAACAAACCGAGGAGTACAAGGCGTCTATCTTCCCCCGGGGCGTCCCCGCCATCTCGGTCGAGGCGGGGGCAACCATGGGCTGGTGGAAGTACGTTGGCCGCGAGGGCGCGGCCATCGGCATCGACCGCTTTGGCGCCTCCGCCCCGGGACCCCTGGCTTTGGAAAAGCTCGGGATTTCCGTTGCACATGTTGTGGAAACTGCTCAGAAACTTGTGAAAAAGTAACCCCCAAGTAACCCCCAGCGGAGAGGGAGCTTCCGGGGAGACGGCAGCCGCACCAGCCTTCGACCCCGGAAGGATCCTCCTCTCGCGGGGAGACGTTGCCTCCGTGCAGGCGGAAGGTGCTTTGGATGACACAGGATCAGGCGAAGGAACTGGTTGGACGGCAAGCGGCAGAACGTGTGGAAGAGGGTATGCGGGTGGGCCTCGGCACTGGGTCCACGGCCACCATGTTCATCCAGGCGCTCGGCGAGCGGGTCAGACAGGGATT
>JAJYZE010000218.1 GCA_021800195.1 Acidobacteriota bacterium | reverse complement strand
GGGAGCGACCGCGGCAGACAAGCAAGGACGCGACAGACGTCCCTACAAAAGGCAGCAAGGACTGCACCCTCCGGACCGGTGTGCCGGAGAGATACAAAGGAAGCAAAGAGGAAGCAGACATGGCAATCAGGAAGAAGTTGGATGCAGGCAGGATGAACCTCAAGGACGAGGTCGTCTCCATCAACCGTGTGACCAAGGTGGTCAAGGGCGGAAAGAACATGTCGTTTGCCGCGCTGGTGATCGTTGGCGATCCGGCCGAGGGCGTGGTTGGGTATGGTTCCGGCAAGGCCAAGGAGGTCCCGCAGGCGATTCGCAAGGGGATTGAGGCCGCCAAGAAGAATCTGCTCAAAGTGAATCTGACCCAGTACACGGTTCCGCACGCGGTACTGGGACGTTACGGCGCCGGCCAGGTTTTGCTCAAGCCGGCTCCGGAGGGCACGGGGGTGATCGCCGGCAAGACCGTGCGCGCGGTGATGACTGCAGCCGGGGTGCAAAATGTGCTGACCAAAAGCATCGGATCAGCAAACCCGCACAACGTCATCAAGGCCACGTTTGACGCTTTGGCGCAGTTGCGCGATCGAGCAGAGGTGGCCGCCCTGCGCGGCAAGGCGATCGAAGAGTTGTAGGCGGCAAGCCGTTCTGCGGGACGGCTGCCCAGGCCGGACCGCAAGGCTGGGCCGGAAGGTTTCGCAAGTCTATCCGAGGAGTTTCGTTATGGCAGAGAACGCCAAGATTAAGATTCAGTACTTTCGCTCGCAGATTTGTACGCCGGTCAAGCACAAGCTGGTCGTCAAAGGCCTGGGTTTCACCCGTCTGAATCAGATCATCGAGCGTGAAGACACGCCGTCGATTCGCGGCATGGTGAACAAGGTTTCTCACCTGGTCCGTATAGTCGAGTAATCATTTCGCCTCCGCCGGGAGGCCAAACATGCGAGTCGGCTGGGCAAGCAGGCCAAGCCGGCGTGAGCGAGGGCATCATGGCATTGAATCTCAGCAATCTCAAGGCGCCGAAGAAGGCGAATGAAGGCAAGAAGCGCGTGGGCCGCGGCATGGGCTCCGGCATGGGAAAGACCGCCACGCGCGGTCACAAGGGCCAAGGCTCGCGGTCCGGCTCCAGGCTGATGCGGGGATTTGAAGGCGGCCAGATGCCGCTGCACCGCCGGCTCCCCAAGCGCGGCTTTACGAACATCTTCCGGGTGGAGTATGCGGTTCTTGGCCTGGACACGATTGCCGCACTTAATGAGACCGAGCTCACGCTGGAGAAGCTGGCCGAGCGCGGCATTCTGAAGAAGCGCAACGGCCTGGTGAAGGTGCTGGCCAACGGAGAGTTGAAGTCGGCGGTGACGGTGCATGCCCACAAGTTCTCCAAGGCGGCGCAGAAGGCCATTGAGGCGGCCGGTGGCAAGGCAGTGCTGGTTGGCGCGGAGAGCTCCGCTTCCGCGTAAAGCGGGTTTTCAGGGGCTTGTTCCAGGCTTGCTCCGGCCGGCTGGGATGCTGGTCCTCCGGCCGGGCCGGTGACCGATCCTCGTTCTGCTCCTTGTTTTGCTGCTTCCGCGTAAAATAGACAGAGAACTCCAGCAAGGAACGCCCGTAGGCTAGATGGGCATCTGACGCAAGTTCCCGACTCAAACTCCCCGGCTCGCACTCCGGGCTGAAATCCTCGGTCTGAGGCTCTGCAAATCGATGCTCGAGAAATTCCTCAACATCTTCCGCATTCCAGATCTGCGCAAGCGGATTGGCTTTACGTTGGCGCTGCTTGCGGTTTACCGGCTGGGCGCGCATATTCCCACGCCCGGCATCGACGCGGCCAAGCTGGCCCAGTACTTCAATCAGAACGCTGGCGGAGCGCTCGGCCTGCTGGACCTGTTCAATGGCGGAAATCTGCGCAAGTTGACGGTTTTTGCCCTGGGCATCATGCCCTACATCACGGCATCGATCATCTTTCAGTTGCTGACGGTGATCTATGAGCCGCTGGCCAAGCTGCAGAAGGAAGGAGAGCTGGGGCGGCGGAAGATCACCCAGTGGACTCGCTACGTGACGGTTCTGCTGGCCGTGGTGCAGAGCTTCTTCATCGGCCTGACTTTGACCAGCACGAGCACGGGCGAGACGATGGTGAACATCAGCAAGGGCGCTTTTTTGCCGCTTTGCGTGATCACCCTGACGGCCGGCACAGCGTTCATTATGTGGCTGGGCGAGCAGATTACGGATCGCGGCATCGGCAACGGCATGTCCCTGCTGATCTTTACTGGCATCGTGGTTGGTCTCCCCCGGGGTATCGTTGATCTTTACCAGAAGGCGACGACGCAGGCGTGGGGAGGTTTCACGCCCATCGCGATCGCCTTGCTCATCGTGATGATGGTTGCGGTAGTGGCCTTTATCGTCTACGTGGAGCGATCCGAGCGCCGGATCCCTATCCAGTCCGCCAAGCGCATGGTGGGCCGCCGTATGACCCAGGCTTCCAGCAGCTTCCTGCCGTTGAAGGTAAACTCCGGAGGCGTGATGCCGGTCATCTTCGCGGCTTCCATTCTTTCGGCGCCGATGCTGCTCGAAAACGCCAGCCTGTTTGGCTCCGGTCCGCTGCGCGATACGACCTTTCTGGGCCCCATCTTCCGCGCCCTGGCTCCGGCGGAGCCGTGGTATGTCTTTCTCTACATTGTCTCCATCATCTTCTTTGCCTACTTCTACGTCTCCATTATCTTCCGCGCGGACGATATCGCCGATAACATGCGCAAGTACGGCAGCTTCATCCCGGGTATCCGGCCGGGCAAGCGCACCTCAGACTTTATCAACGATGTGCTGACAAGAATTACTTTGGTGGGCGCAATCTATCTATGCGCCATATCGATCATTCCCATGTTTCTGATCTCGGGCATTCACTTCAATCATCTCTGGTTGATCGGCAGTGTTTTTGATCATCTGCCGACCTGGGTGACCAATGGCCTGGGGCTCAACTTTTACTTTGGTGGCACCTCGCTGCTGATCGTCGTCGGGGTTGCGATGGACACGGTGCAGCAGGTGGAGGCACAGCTCATCATGCGTCACTATGACGGCTTCTCTCCCAAATCAGGGCGTATCCGCGGCCGTAGAACCTGGTAGTTTCCTCTTTCCGGACGGTTTGGAGAGCGCGCATCCATGATGACTCTCTCTCCGGCGCGTCTTCTGGAGACCTTACCGAGCAGCACGGACTCTTCTTGCCCTTCTGGCTCTTGATGAAGGGTCGAGCCGGAGGGTTCTGTCCACCAAAGCGAACAAGAGATAGGAATCACCCGTCGTTCCCATGACGCAGCGCCCGGACAATACGAAACAGCTTCACCCCGGTCCGATTCTGCTGCTTGGGGCTCCAGGAGTGGGCAAGGGAACCCAGGCCAGGCGGCTGATGGATGAGTTTGGCATTCCCCAGATCTCCACGGGAGATCTTCTGCGGGAAAATCGCAAGCATCAAACCCCGTTGGGTGTGATAGCCGACGCGTTGATGAGCAGCGGCCAACTGGTCCCGGATGATCTGGTCAACCAGATGGTGGAAAGCCGTCTGCAACAGCCCGATACCCGGAGCGGCTACATTCTGGATGGATTTCCGCGCACTCTTACCCAGGCCGAGTGGTTGGACGGGCAGCTTGCCGCCGCGCCGTTACCGGTGGTCGCGATAAGCATCGTAGTTCCCGAGCAGGTCCTGCTGGAGCGCATCGCGGGACGGTTCAGTTGCCCCGTATGCGGGACGATCTACAACCGGTTCTCCCATCCGCCTTTGCTGCCCGGCATCTGCGATCGGGATGGCGCGGCTCTGATTCAGCGCAGTGACGACACGGAGCCCGTCTTCCGTGAGCGGATGAAGACGTTTGAGGCGAAGACATGGGCGGTGATTGAGTACTACAAGGCCCACGGCAGCCGTTTCGCGCAAGTGGACGGAGACGCCCCTGTGGACCAGGTGGCCGGCGCCATACGCGCCGCGCTGCAGCGCTTGCGTCAGGGCGTGGCGCTGCCGCAGCCATCCCCGGCGGGCACAACCCGGTTGAAGCTAGCTTCCCGTGAGCGAGACCATGGCCGTCCTGATTAAATCCGAGGCAGAGATCGAGAAGATGCGCATCTCCGGCATCGCGCTTCGCAAGGTGCATGATGCGGTGAAGAGCGCGGTGCGAGTGGGAGCCACCACCATGGATCTGGAGCGCGCCGCCTTGGCCAAAGTGCAAGAGCTGGGCGTCAAACCGGCCTTCCTCGGATATCACGGCTACCCTGCGGTGCTTTGCACCTCCGTCAACGAAGAGGTGATCCATGGAATTCCCAGTGAGCGGCGAGTGCTCAAGGAGGGTGACGTTGTCTCAGTGGACTGCGGCGTGATCGTCGATGGTTATTATTCAGACGCTGCGGTCACGCATCCGGTTGGCAAAATCTCTGCGCAGGTGGAGAAGCTGCTCCGGGTTACGGAGGCATCCTTGTATGCGGCGATTGAAAAGGCGTTAGTGGGCGGGCGGCTCTTCGACATCTCGCATGCGGTGCAAGCGATGTGCGAGACCGAGGGGTACGGCGTGGTGCGTGAGTTTGTGGGCCACGGCATCGGCAAGAGCATGCACGAAGACCCTCAGGTGCCCAACTACGGAGTGGCGGGGAAGGGTCCCAGGCTGAAGGCCGGAATGGTGCTGGCCATTGAACCGATGATCAATATGGGGTCGGCGGAGGTCAGGGTGCTGGAAGATGGATGGACGGCGGTGGCAGTGGACGGCAGCATCAGCGCCCACTTCGAACACACTGTGGCCATCACCAGGGATGGTCCGCGGATCCTGACCCTTTGAGGCGGGAGAGCGTTTTGCGTCCTCAGGATCAAAGCGCGCAGAGGCTGTCGGCGCGCCGATGCTGCCGATGATCAGGAGGCAGGCGCGATGCATCCCAAGTTCTGTGAAGATCCACGGGTCATGTGAAGATCCCGTGAGCCGGCGCTCATCCAAATCTGCCCGTGATGTAATCCTCCGTGCGCTTGTCGGAGGGATTGGTGAAGATCTGGGTAGTTTCAGAGACCTCGATCAGCTCACCGCTCAGCATAAAGGCCGTGAACTCGCTGACGCGGGCTGCCTGCTGCATATTGTGGGTCACGATGATCAGGGTACAGTCTTCTTTGGAGCGATACATCAATTCTTCAATCTTCGCCGTGGAGATAGGATCCAGCGCGGAGCAGGGTTCGTCCAGCAGCAAGATCTCCGGTTGAATTGCCAGGGCGCGCGCGATGCACAGCCGCTGCTGCTGGCCTCCGGAGAGTCTCAAGGCCGATTGATTCAGCTTTCCCTCGACCTCGTGCCACAGCCCGGCGCCAATAAGAGCTTGGCGTACCCGATCATCCATCTCCGAGCGGCTGAGCTTCTCGTAGAGCCGGATCCCAAACGCGATATTTTCGTAGATCGACATGGGGAAGGGCGTGGGCTTTTGAAAGACCATGCCGACTTTGGCGCGAAGCTTGGGAAAACTTCTGGGATCCAGAATATTTTCACCATCCAGCAGCACCTCGCCTTCCGCTCTCTGGCCCGGGTACATGTCATAAATGCGGTTGAAGACGCGCAGCAGCGTCGACTTTCCGCAGCCTGACGGACCGATGAAGGCCGTGACCGTGTTCGGCCGGATCTCAACATTGATGTTCTTGATGGCCTGGAACTTGCCATAATAAAAATTCAAGTTTCGCACCGCAAGCTTGGCGGGGC
>JAJYZE010000217.1 GCA_021800195.1 Acidobacteriota bacterium | reverse complement strand
TCCGATCTACCCACCCAGCGACATCGGCCGACTACCTGGCGAAGAACTCGAAGGAACCCAAGCAAGTCCTGTTGATTGTTACGGATGGCGATGATAACTCCTCCAATGCCTCGCTTCAGGAGACCATCCAGAGGGTGCAGCAGCTCGACGGACCGTCTATTTATTGCATTGGCCTGCTCTTCGGTGGGGACTTGAGCCGCAAGGAGGCCAAGCACTCCAAACAGGTGCTCCTCCAGTTAGCCGATCAGACTGGCGGTCAAGCTTACTTTCCTAGGAAGCTGGAGGACGTTGAAGGAGTCGCGGAGAAAGTCGCACAGGAGATCCGTTCCCAATATCTGATTGAGTATCATCCGAGCAAGCCGATGTCGCTGGGTGGGTACAGAACCATCCATGTGGTGGCTGAGGCGGATGGTTATCACGGCTTGCGCGTTCGGACGCGCGCTGGATACTTCCCCAAAATAGGTGGACAGTCAACCCTGAATCCACAGGCTGCGCATACAAACCAGTAAAGCGTCCGTCCTTCTTGCGGGCTGAAGGCAGTTGCGGAGATGCAGAGCGCTGCATCCAGCGGGATTGTGCTGTTCGTTTGGCTATAGCATTTTCAGCGCCGGTATAAGCGTTCACCCCGACCTCGACGGGCGCTTTTCCCAATGAAAACGCCACTTCAAGCCCTCTTCGGGGTACATCCCCTTTTAAAGAACCCATCAACACTGAACTGCGATAGGTTGGCGCGGCCTCAAAGCAGAAGTCTTTCCGGCAGAGGCGGCCTGGCCTGTATTCCGAATATCGCACATAAAAGCCGATGAACGCTCTGCCTCTTTTTGCGCTCCAGGGTGAAGAATATCTTCTTTTTCATTGGTTTACATGACACTCACCGGTTTGAGTGAATGTTCTGTCAGAAATGAAATGTGCTCTTTGTGATGGTGATCACAGGTAAGCGCCGGCAGCAGCCGTTAGGCTGACACGAGATAAAGGTCCAGCGGAGGATAGAAGCAACAGAAGACCAAAAATCCGCAGACTTGAGGTGTAAACCGTGATGAGGCAGAAGCCCCGCAAGATAGCAAGGTATGTTTCCCTGGCGGCGCTGGCCGGGCTGCTGGCCCTGGCCGGAGGCCGGAGGGCGAGCGCGCAGAGCGCGACGCTGCAGCATGGATCGGGCGCGGCGGCGGCAGCGAGCTCGAATCAGTATGTGGGCAACGCCACCTGTGCGATGTGCCATCAGGAGCTGGCCAGCCAGATGGCCGATAATCCGCACCACAAGATCACGATGCTGGAGGGCCACGCGGGGCACACCTGCGAGAGCTGCCATGGGCCGGGCCGGGCGCATGTGGACGGGGGCGGGGACATCACCAAGATCCGCCACTTTGATGTGCTGACGCCCAGCCAGATCGATGCGACGTGCCTGAGCTGCCATGCGCAGACGCATCCGAACTTCATGCGTTCGCCGCACGCGCGGGCGGGGGTGAGCTGTCTGAGCTGCCACAGCATCCACAAGGCGGAGCCGGAGACGACGCTGCTGGTGGCCACTCAGCCGCTGCTCTGCTACCGCTGTCACAGCGACATCAAGCCGTCCTTCGCGATGCCGTTTCATCACCGGGTGAACGAAGGTCTGATGCAGTGCACGGACTGCCATGACGTGCATGGGACCTTCCAGGCCAACAACCTGCGGAACACGGTGGATCAGAACATGGTCTGCGTGAAGTGCCACATTGATGTGCGGGGGCCGTTTGTCTACGAGCATGCGCCGGTGAAGGCCGAGGGGTGCATGGGCTGCCATACGCCGCACGGCTCGGTGAACGCGCGTCTGCTGAACATGCCGAACATCAACGTGCTGTGCAACCAGTGCCACAGCCAGGTGGCTGCGGATACGGTGCATGGGATGAATGCGGGATCGTCGGACAGCATTCCCTGTACGACCTGCCACACCTACATCCATGGATCGAACATGGACGAGGCGTTTCTGCGCTAGGGAAGCTGGAGGCTGCGCCGCTGTGCAGCGGATGAGGCTGGTGGCGCGGGGGATCTGGAGGCCGGCAGGGATCCGGATTCATGGATCCAGGTTCATGGATCCAGGTTTTGGGAAGCGAGGTTGAGTCAAGTGAGGCTTGAGATGAACAAGACAAGAGAAGCGCGGCAGGGCAAGGAACATCTCACCGGCGCCCAGCGGTTGGCTGGGGGCGTAGGAGCGGCTCTTCTGTTGCTGGCAACCGGCGTGGCAGGGGCCCAGACGGCCAGTGTGCCGCAGGGGCAGCAGGCGGTGGTGCAGGACGGCTATGTGCTGCACGAGACGGCGGATCTGGGCGGGCATTTTGTGGCCAAGAACGGCAGCGGGGACATGTATGACACGCTGGTGAACCTGCAGTCCGGGCCGCGGGTGCTGGGCGAGACCTTCACGCTGCACGCGCTTCCGGGCAGCAAGCATCCGCTGCTGGACGATCTTTCGGCCTTCAGCAACGGCTTTGGTGGGGATCCGAACAACTTTGCAAGCCTGAACTTCTCCAAGGGCAAGCTGTACGAGTTCAACGGCCTGTTCCGGCGCGACCGGACGTACTTTGACTACGATCTGCTGGGCAATCCGCAGATCCCCACCGGGCAGGCGGGGGTTCCCATCGGGGCGGCGACGGCGCCGACGGGGTATCTGCGCTGGCCGGAGGTGACCTACCAGGACTCGCCCTTCCTGTACAACACGGTTCGCCACATGCTGAATACGGATCTGACCCTGTTTCCGCTCTCCAAGGTGACCATCCGCGTGGCCTACGCGCAGAACATCTTTCAGGGGCCGAGCCTGTCGCCGAGCGGCAACTCGGTGGCCGGACAAGAGGTGATTCTGGAGGAGTACCAGCGCAACAGCACGGACGACTTCACGGGGGCCATTGACTGGAAGCCGGTGGCGGGGACCAAGCTGACCTTTGAGGAGCAGGTGGATCACTACAAGGCCGACTCCTACTTCACCATGGATCCGGCGCTGTACACGGTGCAGGAGGGCAACGGCGAGAAGGTGGCTCTGCTGGACAGCTACACGACGGCGTATCCGTATGGCTATAACAGCTCGGGGAGCTTTGCGGCGGCCAACTGCAACAGCAGCAGCCTGCAGAACAGCGGGCAGATTCTCACCGCCAACCCTGGCGGGGGCCTGCCGATCATCGATCCGGCCTGCAACGTCATCAGCAGCTACTACCGTTCCCAGCCGTGGCGGGTGATTCTGCCCACGGAGATCTTCCGGCTGCAGAGCACCAGCCTCAAGAACATCCAGATGAACGGCGATCTGCGTTACACCAACGCGAACATGAATATGCCCAACTACTGGGAGGAGTTCCAGGGTCTGGACGGCAACGAGACCGAGATCCGGTATCAGGGCCATGCCAGCGGCAAGCGGGAGGTGATCGCGGCCGACTATGGCATCACCTGGGATGCGACCCGGACGATCAGCCTCTCAGACCAGATGACCTTCTCGGACGCGCACCAGCCGGGAGCGGCGGCGCTGAGCAGCGGAACGCTGGTGAAGACGCCCACCACGGCGGGCGAGGAGACCATCAACCAGATCACCGGGCTGACCACATCGGCGGCGACGGGAACGGCCTTTGAGGGTGGACCGACGATCGGCGGCCTGCCGCTGCCGGCCTACTTCGGGCAGCGCTTCCTGATCAACAACGCGACGGTGAACTGGGATGCGACGCCGCGGGCCAGCTTCGCGCTGACCTACCGCTACAGCAATCATGTGATCATGCAGAATGAGGGCGGCGGCAACCCGGGCAATGTGCCTCTGGGGCCGATCACGGCCACCTCGGACCCGACCACCGGGGGGACGGTGACGATCAACGAGAACGGAGGGATCTTCAACGCCTCGCTGCGCCCCTCCGAGAAGTTGAACATTGACGGCACGGCCGAGGTCTTCTACTACGACAACGTGTATACGCCGGTGATGCCGCGGCAAGAGCAGCACTATCGGGTGCATTTCTTGTACCGGCCCAGGGAGTGGGCCAGCGTCACAGCGGCGTATAACGACATGGAGTTGCACAACAACACCAACAACACGGGCCTCTCCACGGCCGGGGCCAGCACCGCCCACCCGGTTGAAGTGGGCGGAGTGTATGTGACCATGCCGATCGTTCTGGAGCATGAGGCGCACACCCGGATCGCCAGCCTGGGCATGGACCTGACGCCCAGCCCGTACTACGGCTTCGACTTCAGCTACGCGTTCAACGACGTATACGTCTCCACCAACGCCTGTGGGGAGGGTGCGGCCGGCTATCTGCAAGGCGGCTCGGTGCTTCCGGCGATCGCCGATGCGACCGGCTCGCTCTGCTCGCCGATCTCCAAGGGCTTTGGCTCGGACAACATCCTGGTGCCCTACAAGGACTTCGAGAGCGCGCCGACGGAGTACGGTTCGGCGTCGCTGACGCTGAATCCGACCCCCAAGGTGAACTCGAACCTGGGCTATCGCTTCAGCGACTCCAGCGGCAGCCGGGCGTTCAGCGATACCGGCGACGTAAATGGCGCGCTGGACTCTCTGTATCAGACACCGTTTGTGAACGTGGCCTGGACGGTTCACCCCGGGCTGATCTGGAAGGGCGAGTATGACTTCTACGGCTATGGCGAGAGCGATGTGCAGTCGGGAGCCCAGTACTGCAACACCAACACCTCTCCGATCGTCGGGGCCACCTCGGAGACCTCGGTTCCGTGCAGCACGATCGCCAACTCCGCGATGAGCCCCGGAGCGCCGCCCTACGGCTTCCTGGCCCCGCGCAACTTCCACACCAATATCCTCACCCTGTCCTTGCACTACGAGTTCTAAAGCAGCCGGGCAAAAGACAGCAGAACTCCATGGCAGCCGCTACCCCGGCGCATCTCTCGGCGTAGCGGCTGCCATTTGCCTTTGGGCAGTGGGTAGAGAAGGCACTAACTGGTAAGGATCTCCTCTTCAAGAGACTGCTTCTCGAAGAGGTCGGTGTAGTAGCCGCCGCGGGCCAGGAGTTCTTCATGGGTGCCCAACTCGGTGATGCGGCCTTTGATCAGCACTGCGATGCGGTCCGCATTGCGGGCTGTCGATAGGCGGTGAGCGATCAGGAGGGTGGTTCGACCCTGCATCAGCTTTTGGAGGCCGGAGAGAATTCGTTCTTCGGTGTAGGTATCGACGCTGGAGAGAGAGTCGTCCAGGATCAGGATGGGCGGGTTGGCGAGGATGGCGCGGGCTATGGCTGTGCGCTGCTTCTGGCCGCCGGAGAGCGTGATGCCGCGCTCGCCAACGATGGTGCGGAAGCCGCTCGGAGTTTCCAGAATCTCATCGGCGATCTGGGCGATGCGGGCCGCAGCCTCCACCCGCTGCTCCAGCGCTGCCTCCTGGCCGGCCAGTACCGGAACGCCGAAGGCGATGTTATTGGCAATGCTGGTGGAGAAGAGGAACGTCTCCTGGGGAACGAAGCCGATGGCGGCGCGGAGCATGTGCAGGGGGTACTCGCGCAGGGGGCGGCCGTCCAGCGTAATGGCGTTGCGGAATAGGTGGGGAGGGTCGTAGAGGCGGGGAATCAGAGAGACCAGCGTCGATTTCCCACTGCCCGTGGGACCGACGATGGCCAGTGAGGAACCTGCGGGTATCTCCAGCGTGATGTCATGCAGGACCTCCGGCCCGGTAGGGTAGGCAAAGTGAAGGTGATGGAATGCGATGTGGCCGGCGATGGGAGGCGGGCAG